>NZ_JBFAPC010000079.1:0-25732 GCF_040675535.1 Patulibacter sp. NPDC049589
GGCGTCGGACGCCGGCGCCGCGCACGCGAGGGCGACCGCCGAGCTGGCCGCCGGGCGCGCCGACCTGGAGGCGGTCCGCGAGCGGATCGCGGTGGCGAGCGGCGACGCCGGCACGGTCGCCGCGCGGATCTACCGGCTGCGCGACGCCGAGAAGCGCCTCGACGGCGCGGCGATCGCGCTGGCCAAGGACGCCGACGCCCGGCGGGCCGCGGAGGAGGCGACGGCCGGCCTGCGGACGGCGCTCGCCGAGAGCCGCTTCGCCACCACCGAGGACGCGACCGCCGCGGTCCTGATGAAGGCCCGCGCCCTGGAGATCGAGCGGAAGGTCACCGCGTTCGACGCCTCCGAGGCCGGCGCGCGGGCGATCCTCGCGCAGGAGGACGTCGCGGGCGTCGCGCTCGAGCCCGCCGCCGACGTCGACGGCACCGCCGCAGCCCACGCGGCGGCCCGGGGCGTCGCGTCGACCGCGACGTCGGAGGCCGCGGCGGCCGCGACCTGCGTCCAGGCGCTCGAGGATCGCCGGGACGCGCTGCTGGCGGCGCTCGACGCGCTCGGCCCGCTCGCCGACGCCGCCGACCGCGCGCACGCGCTGGCCGAGCTCGCGCGCGGCGGCGCGGGCAACCGGCGGAAGATCCAGCTGTCGTCCTGGGTCCTCGCCGCGCGCCTCGAGCAGGTCGCCGCCGCCGCGACCGTCCACCTGCTGCGGATGTCCGCCGGGCGCTACGCGCTCGTGCTGCACGAGGAGCCCGCCAGCGGCCGCGGGAAGGGCAACGCCGGGCTCGGCCTGCGCGTGCACGACGGCTGGACCGGCGAGGAGCGGGACACCTCGACGCTGTCGGGCGGCGAGTCGTTCTTCGCGTCCCTCGCGCTCGCGCTCGGACTCGCCGAGACGGTGAGCGCGGAGGCCGGCGGCCTCGACCTCGGCACGCTCTTCATCGATGAGGGCTTCGGCACGCTCGACGAGCAGACCCTCGACGAGGTCCTCGGCGTCCTCGACGCCCTGCGCGACGGCGGCCGCGCGGTCGGCATCGTCTCCCACGTCGCCGAGCTCAAGCAGCGCGTCCCGATGCAGCTGACCGTCGAGAAGGCCCGCGAGGGCTCGCGGCTGACGCAGGGGACGGCGACGGCGGACCTGTAGGGGCCGGCGGTCGCGGGGCAGGGGGCGCGGGTACGGCAGACGCCGGGCCACGACCTGCAGTCGGTCCGGGCGATCAGGACGCGGGCCGGCGCGATCACGCCCCGGCGTGGATGGAGACCACGGCAGACGTCAGGCCGCGGCGTGGACCCGAGCCGGGGTCGTCCCGGTCTCGCGCCGGAACGCCGCGACGAACGCGCTCGGGCCCGCGTAGCCGACCCGACCCGCGACGACCGCCACGGGCAGGCCCTCGGCGAGCAGCTCCAGCGCCGTCGCGATCCGCAGGCGGGTCCGCCACGCGGCGAACGTCAGGCCGGTCTCCGCGACGAACAGCCGCGCGAGGGTGCGCGCGCTCGCCCCCGCCGCGCGTCCCCAGTCCTCGAGACTGCGGTCGTCGGCCGGGTTCGCGCGCAGGCCGTCGGCGACGACGGCGAGGCGGTCGTCCTCCGGAGACCGCAGGGGCAGCGACGGCGCGTCGGCCGGCCGGACGAGCCCGAGCAGCAGCTGCTCGGCGTGGGACCGGGAGCGGTCGTCGGTCCCGTCCTCCCCGAGCAGCGCCAGCAGCTCGCGGACCAGCGGCGTCGCGTCGAGCACCGTCGCCACCGTCGGCAGCAGGCCCGGCGGGCACCGGACCGGGTCGACGTACGCGCAGCGCAGGTCGGCGTCCCGCGCCGCGACCACGTCGTGCGACACGCCGCCGGGGATCCACGCGGCCTGGCTCGGCGACAGCGTCCACCGGTGGACGCCGGCCTCGACCCGCAGCACGCCCCGCGACCCCCAGATCAGCTGCGCCTCGACGTGCGAGTGGTGGCCGAAGCCGAACCCGCCGTCGAGCGCGTAGCGCGCGACCCGCACCAGCGGGACGAACGGGCTCGGGGCCTCGGGAGCCGCGGCGTCCGGGAGCATCCCGGGAACTGTAGAGCGGCGAACCCGGCGGCGTGTCCGGTTCGCGACAGAAATCGTCCGTCCCGCGGCGGGCGTCCGCGGCGGTGCGGGCCCGGGCGGCCGGCGAGCGCTCGCGCCGGACCCGCCGCGACCGACGGCGAGGTCGGCCGGGCAGGCGGCCGGGGAGGCAGCCGAGGGCAGCCGGGGAGGCGCTCGCCCGGGAGCACTCCGCCGTCCCGGAGACCGGCCGGCCGGCGGATGCGCCCGAAGGTCCGCGTCCCGCGCCGGGAGCGCCGCCGGGCCGGACGCGGCGGCCGCCGGCCCCGAGAGCGGCGTGCCGGGCCCGGTGCGCGCGCAGCGCACCGCCCACCGGACGCGCGTGAGATCGGGGCGGAGGCGGAGGCCTGGGGCTGCACCGCGCGCCCGTCACGAGGCGCCGTCATCCGGACGCACCGTGTCGCGAAACGGCCAGCCAGCGCCCTCCGCGGCGCCTGACGACGTCCAGCGGCGGCCCGTCGGCCCACCTAAGAGTTAGGTTGACCTTCCATGCGACGACGCTCATTGCTCCCCCTGCTGCTCGTGTCCCTCACCCTCGCCGCCTGCGGCGGGGACGACGACCAGGCGACGACGACGCCCGCGGGGTCGGGCTCGGGGACCACTGCCGCGAAGGCCACCGACGCCTTCCCCGTGACGATCACCCACGCCCGAGGCACGACGACGATCCCGTCCGAGCCGAAGCGCGTCGTGACGGTCGGCCTGCGCGACCAGGACGCGCTCCTGGCGCTCGGCGTCAAGGCCGTCGGCGCGATGGACTGGTTCCAGCAGGGCACGTTCGCCACGTGGCCCTGGGAGAACTGGGGCGGCACGCCGCCGAAGATCGTCAGCACCGGCGGCTTCGAGGTCAACTTCGAGCGCGTCGCGGCCGAGCGGCCCGACCTCATCCTCGGCGTCTACCAGGAGCTCGACAAGGGCGACTACGACAAGCTCTCGAAGATCGCGCCGACCGTCGCGCAGAGCGGCGAGTTCAAGCCGTACACGATGCCCTGGCGCGAGGAGACCCGCGTGATCGCCGCGTCCGTCGGGCGCAAGGCGAAGGGCGAGGAGCTGATCACGTCCGTCGAGGCCCGCTACGCGAAGGTCCGCCAGGAGCACCCGGAGTACCGCGGCAAGGAGGCGATGATCATCGACCCCAGCGGCGGCAACGTCTTCGCGTTCAGCTCCAACGACCCGCGCGGCCAGTTCCTCCAGGAGCTCGGCTTCGACAGCTCCAAGCGGATCGACACGCTCGCCAAGGGCGAGTTCGGCACGGAGGTCAGCGACGAGCGCCTGAAGACCCTCGACGTCGACAAGCTCTTCGTCCTGATCGACAAGAACAACCGCAACAAGCTCTTCGACAAGCCGCTCTTCAAGCGCCTGGACGTCTACAAGCGCGGCGACGTCGTCGAGGTCCCCTACTACGACCAGCCCCAGTACGGCGCGGCGATGGCCTTCAACAGCGTGGGCAGCCTCCCCTACGCGATCGACGGCACGGTGAAGCTGATCACGGCGAACGAGGCGAAGAAGACGGCGGCGCGGTAGGGGGCGGGCGGAGGTCGAGCACGGCTGGGTCTCGGGCATCGGTCGGCGCTGGGCGACGGCGGGTGCCGTCGAGCGGCGTCTCGTGGTGATGTCGGCACGATTCCGTATCGATCTGCCGGTCCTGCCCCTCGGTTCTCGCGCCACGATGCGCTTGTGCCCCTCCCTGATCGAGTTGTCCCCGGTGAGCGAGGAGAACTCGGGCCGATCGCTCCGGCAGGGCGGTGGTCCGACGCCGCGGTCCTGGCGCGACGCCAACACGGCGTGATCTCGCGGAGCCAGCTCCGGTCGCTCGGCTTCAGCGATGGCCAGGTCGACCGGGCGATCGCTGCCGGCCGCCTCCACCCCGTTCACCGCGGGGTGTTCGCCCTCGGCCACGACCGGCTCTCCGCGACCGGCCGGATCTCCGCCGCGGTCCTCGCCTGCGGGGCCGGCGCCGCAGCCGGCTACCGGTCGGCCGCGGCGATCTGGTCGGTCCGGCCGTCGTCCAACCCCCGAGTGGAGGTCGTCATCCCCCGGCGGAGCGCGCTCTCCCGCAGCGGCATCGTCGTGCACTGCCACGCGGCGGTCGAGCCGGACGAGGTGACCACCCTCGACGGGGTGCCGGTCACGACGGTCGGTCGCACGATGTTGGACACCGCCGCGGTGCTCGGGCGGGACCCCCTGCGGTCGGCGATCAAGCAGGCCGAGGTCCTGCGGCTGTTCGACCTGTTCGAGGTGCGGAAGCTCCTGGCACGTCATCCCCGGCATCGGGGCGCCCGCGCACTTGGCGAGGTGCTCCGCAGCTGGACGGACCCGGCGCGCACCCGGAGCGATCTGGAGCTCGAGTTCCTCGCGGTCTGCGCTCGCCACGGGCTCCCTCGGCCTCTGATGAACGGCACCTTCGAAGGCCTGGAGATCGACGCGCTGTTCCCCGACCACGGCGTCGCCGTCGAGCTCGACGGCGGCCGGTTCCACGAGAACCCGCTCCAGCGCGACGACGACTACGAGAAGCGCGCGCGTCTCGAAGCCGCGGGGTGGCGGTTCGTGGCGTTCACCTCCCGGCAGGTCTTCGACCGCGGCGGAGCGTTCCCGGCCGAGATCCTCCGACGACTGCTCCACCGCTACCCGTGAGACGGGCCGCGCACGGAGCCCGGCCCGAAGGTCTGCAGGAAACGAGCCGAGCACCGCCTCCGTACGGCGGTGGGGTGCAGCGGGCGACCGGAGCCGGTCGGCGGGCCGAGTTGTCCCCGCCCAGCGGTGCGAACTCGAGCCGAACCACGCCGCGAGACCGCCGCCGGTCGGCGGATCGCGTTGTCCCCGCCCAGCGGTGCGAACTCGAGCCGAACCGCGCCACCGGACCGGAGCCGGTCGGCGGGCCGCGTTGTCCCCGAACAGGGCGGCGCGGCCCGGACCGCCTGTGACGCCTACGCCGCGCTGACCAGCCCGATCGGGCAGCTGACGCCCGTCTCGCCGTGGCCGCAGTAGCCGTTCGGCACCTTGTGGAGGTAGGCCTGGTGGTCGGGCTCCGCGTAGAAGAAGGGGATGTCGCCGCCGACCAGGGCGCCGCCGAAGGCCGCCGGGCCCGGGCCGCCGTTGCGGATCTCCGTCGTGATCGGGCCGTGGCCCGCCTCGGCGAGGGACTTGCCGTAGTTGACCTTCGACATCTCGGCCTGCTCGAGCTGCTCGTCGGTGGTGGTGTAGATCGCCGAGCGGTACGAGGAGCCCAGGTCGTTGCCCTGACGGAAGCCCTGCGTCGGGTCGTGACCCTCCCAGAAGCGGCGGAGGAGCTGCTCGAAGGTGACCTGCGACGGATCCCAGACGACGAGGACGACCTCGGCGTGGTTCGTGCGGTCCGAGCAGACCTCGCGGTAGGTCGGGTTCGGGGTCTCGCCGCCCTGGTAGCCGACGGCGGTGACGAGCACGCCGGGGGTCGTCCAGAACGTCCGCTCGGCGCCCCAGAAGCAGCCCATCCCGAACGAGGCGTGCTGCGAGCCCTCCGGGAACGGCGGCACGATCGGGCGGGCCAGCACCGGGTGGACGCCGTGGACGGGCATCAGCTGGTCGCGGCCGGGGAGGGTCTCCTCGGCGGGGATGAGGGCGTCGGGCTTGCGGCTGAAGAGCATGGTGACCTGCCTGTCGGAAGGGGACCCTCCCCGGCGTCGCCGCGCCGGGCGCGCGCGACCCCGGAATCGGGCTCCCATCGAGCGTACCGAGCGCGTCAACAGCGACCGGCGGCCTCCGGGCCGATGAGCCGTCGGCAGTCCGCGTTCCGCCCTGGCAACCGCCCGTCGGCGGACCCCGTCGCGCCCCGGACCGACCCGCCGGCCGCGCCCCGGCGGCCCCCGCCAACGTCCCACAGAGTCCCCACAGAAACCGTCGGCAGCATGGCTCCCATGACCCACACCCCCACTCCCAGGACCATCGCTCTCGGCCTCGCGGCGACGCTCGCGATCGGGACCGGCACCGTCGCCGTCGCGAGCGCTGCCGACAGCGCGCCCGCCAAGCCGACGGCGCCCACCCCCGAGCAGCGCGCCGAGAAGCGCGAGGCCGCCAAGACCACCCGCGAGGCCGCGTTCGCCAAGGCCCTCGGCGTCTCCGTCGCCGACCTCGAGCGTGCCCGCGGCGACGTCCAGAAGGCCGTCGGCCAGAAGCGCGCCGAGGCCGAGAAGCAGCGCGCCGAGACCAAGGGCCTGACCGTCCAGCAGCTCCGCGACCAGCGTGCCGACAAGGTGCAGAAGCGGCTCGCCAAGGCGGTCGCGAACAAGCGGCTGACCCAGGCGGAGGCCGACGCCGTGGTCAAGGCGGTCCGCGAGGGCAAGGCCGTCCGGCCCCTCGTCAAGAAGGCGCGGGCCGAGCACCGCCAGGACCGCCAGGAGCGGCGCGCCGACCGCCGCGCCCAGCGCCAGGCGGCCGCAGGCTGATCTCGGAGGCGGGACGGTCTCGGCCGTCCCGCCTCCCGGCCGTCCGCCGCCGCCCCGCGTCACCGCCGGCCGTCCCCTGCCGCCCCGCGTCACCGCCGGCCGTCCGCCGCCCGACCGTCGGCCCCCGCCCGGCCGCCCCGTCTCCGCCTCGTCCTCCCGTACCCTCGCCCCCACGCATGTCCGCCCCCACCGTGCTCGTCGTCGACGACGACCCCGGCGTCCGCCGCGCTCTCGATCGGGCGCTGCGGCTCGAGGGGTTCGTGACGCGGCTCGCCGCCGGCGGGGACGAGGCGCTGCGCGCGGTCGCCGACCGGCCGCCGCGCGTGATCGTGCTCGACATGACGATGCCCGGCACCGACGGGCTGGCCGTGATCCGGGCGCTGCGCGGGCAGGGCGACACCACGCCGATCTGCGTCCTGTCCGCCCGCGACGGGCTCGACGACCGCGTCGAGGGCCTGCAGGCCGGGGCCGACGACTACCTGGTCAAGCCGTTCCAGACGCCCGAGCTCGTCGCCCGCCTGCACGCGCTGCTGCGTCGGTCCGCACCGGTCGCCGTCGGCGTCCGCGAGGTCGGGCCGCTGCGCGTCGACCGCCGCCGGCACCGCGTCTGGGTCGACGGCGACGAGCTCGAGCTGACCGCCCGCGAGTTCGCCCTGCTCGCCTGCCTGGCCGACCACGCCGGGGCGGTCCTCAGCCGCGGCCAGCTGCTCGAGCTCGTGTGGGGCTACGACTTCGCGGTCAACACGAACGTCGTCGATGTCTTCGTCGGCTACCTGCGGCGCAAGCTCGAGGCGGACGGGCGCCCGCGCATGATCCACACGGTCCGCGGCGAGGGATACGTGCTGCGCCCGTGAGCGACCCGACCCCGCGGGACGACGCCCTGCCCCCGACGGCCGGCCATCCCGCCCCGCCCCTCCTCGGCCGCCTGCGCACGCGCGTCGCCGCGGCGGCGGCCGTCGCCGCGCTGATCGCCCTCCTCGCCGGCGGGCTGTTCGTCCTCGCCTCCGCCACGTCCGCGGACCGCTCCGACCTCGACGACGGCCTCGTCGCGCGGGCGACGCAGGCCGCGACCGTCGGCCGCCGGACGCTGGCCGCGACCGGCACGTTCGGCCGGCCCGCCGTCCGCGCGACCCGGCGCGTCGGGCGGATCCTCGGTCCGGTCACCGGCGGGAGCGACGTCGCGCTGATCCGGGTGCTCCGGGGCGACGAGGTCCTCGACAGCCTCGGCGCGACGAGCGACCCGGGGCTGCCCGTCGACGCGCCCGCCGACCCGACGACGGTCGACACCGCCGACGGCCGCTGGCGCGTCGTCCAGCGCACGATCGGCCGCGGCATCGTCGTGCAGGCGGCCTCGCCACTCGCGACGATCGACGCCCGCCACGCCGCGCTGCGCGACCGCCTCCTGCTCGCCGGGCTCGTCGGCGTCGTCGGGACGGGGCTGCTCGCGTTCCTCCTCGCGGGCCCGGCGCTCGGCGCCCTGACCCGCCTGCGGCGCGACGCCGGCGACGTCGCGACGACCGCCGACCTGACCGTGCGGATGCCCGCCGACGCCGGCCCGGTCGAGGTCCGCGAGCTCGCCGGCGCCCTCAACGCGATGCTGTCGCGCCTGCAGGCCGCCGACGCCGACCGGCGCGCCGCGCTGGACACCACCCAGCGGTTCGCCGCGGACGCCGGCCACGAGCTCCGCACGCCGCTGACCGCGCTGACGACGACCGTCGAGGTCTTGCGTGCGCACCCCGGCCTGCCCGCCGAGGAACGCACCGCGATGCTCGAGGAGATCGCCGAGGAGCACGCGCGGCTCGTCGCGCTCCTCGACGCCCTTCAGGCGCTCGCCCGCGGCGACGCGGGCGCGCGGACCGACCGCGGACCCGTCGACCTCTCCGAGCTGGCGGAGCAGGCCGTCGAGGCCGCGCGCGCCGCGGCGCCCGGCACGACGTTCGCCCTGGACGCGCCGGCCTCGTTCGTCGTCGACGGCTGGGCGCCCGGGCTGCGGCTGCTGCTGGACAACCTGCTCGTCAACGCGGTCCGGCACGGGCGGCCCGGCGGGCGCGTGGTGGTGACGGTCGCGACGCGCGCCGGCGGACTCGCCACCGGCGGAGCCGCCGCGGGACTCACGGCCGAGTCGTCGGCGGGCGACGGCACGGCCGGGCCCGGCACGCGCCACGACGGCCCCGGGATCACCCCCGGCGCGGCCTCGTCCGGCCACGTCGACACCGGTCCTCGTGCGGGGGCCGTCCTCCTCGTCGACGACGACGGCCCCGGCGTCCCGCCGGGCGAGCGCACCGCGGTGCTCGGCCGCTTCGCCCGCGGTCGCGCGACGACCGTCCCCGGCAGCGGGCTGGGGCTCGCGCTCGTCGACCAGCAGGCCCGGCTGCACGGCGGCCGGCTCACGCTCGAGCAGGCCCCCGCGGGCGGGTTGCGGGCCCGCGTGACGCTCGGCTGAGGGTCGGCACGCAGGACGGGGGCCCACCCCCGGGACGGGCACCCGCCGAACGCGTACGATTCGGCCGGTGAGCAAGGCCATGAGCGCGTCGAAGCTGATCCCCCCGATCCCCGCGCTCAAGCCGAAGATGCGGGGCGTCCTGCACCAGTGGGCGGCCTTCGTCGCCGCCGCGGCCGGCGTCTACCTGATCATCGCGGCGCCGACGGCCGACGCCCGGATCGCCTGTGCCGTCTACGCGGTCTCGATCGTGGGGCTGTTCACCGTCTCCGCGACGTACCACCGGATCAACTGGACGAAGCCCTCCGCGCGCGCCTGGATGCGCCGCCTGGACCACTCGATGATCTTCGTGATGGTCGCCGGCACGGTCACCCCGATCGCGGCGCTCGTGCTCGACGGCGGCTGGCGGACGACCGTCCTCAGCGTCGCCTGGGGCATGGCCGGGATCGGCATCGTCATCAAGCTCCTCTGGATCGGCGCGCCGAAGTGGCTGTCGGCCGCGATCTACCTCGGGATGGGCTGGGCCGGCATGGCGGTCTTCCCGAAGCTCGTCGGCGACCTCGGCATCTGGCCGGCCGTCGGTCTGCTCGGCGGCGGCGTGCTCTACACGATCGGCGCCGTCATCTACGCGACGAAGAAGCCCGACCCGCTGCCGAAGATCTTCGGCTACCACGAGATCTTCCACGCCCTGGTGATCGTGGCGGCGCTGGCGCACTTCCTCGTCGTCGCGCTCGCCGTCGTCCCCAACGCCTGAGCCCGCGCGCGGCCTCGCGCAGGGGCACGCCGCTCCTCCGCGCGCGGCCGCTAGACTCGCGAATCCACGGAGCGTTGGCCGAGAGGCTTAAGGCGCTCGCCTGCTAAGCGAGTTGGGGGTTGAAAGCTCCCTCGGGGGTTCGAATCCCCCACGCTCCGCCTGTCGGAACCCCTGTCCATGACGGGGGTTTCGTCGTTTCGGGGGTCGCTCCGGACGGACGTTCGCCCCGGATCGCGTGACGCCGGGCGCGGCCGCGGCTACCCTCCGCCCCGTGCCCGCCGCCTGGAACCGGTCCTCCTTCGACGAGGCGGTCGCCCAGGCCGCCGCGAGCCTCGGGCAGGGCGGCGTGCCCGTCGGATCCGCGCTCGACATCGGTGGCCGGCTCGTCGCGTCGGGCCACAACGAGCGCGTCCAGCTCGGCGACCCGATCGCGCACGGCGAGATGTCGTGCCTGCGCAAGGCCGGCCGGCAGCGCAGCTACCGCGACGCCGTCCTCTACACGACCCTCGCCCCGTGCGCGATGTGCGCCGGCACGGTCGTCCAGTTCCGGATCCCCACAGTCGTCGTCGGCGAGGCCGCGACGTTCCCGGGCGAGCTCGACTGGCTGCGCGAGCGCGGCGTCGAGGTCGTCGTCCTCGACGACCCGCGCTGCGTCGAGCTGATGGAGCGCTTCCAGCGCGAGTACCCGGCGGTCTGGGCCGAGGACATCGGCGAGGTCTGACCCGGAACCGGCCGGCCGCTCCGGCCGGCGCGTCGGCCCGAGCGACGAGGGGGCCCGGCCGGCGGGGGCGTCCGGGGCGCCGTACGGCACGCCCGGACCGTGGTCGGCGCGCGGGTCCGGGTTCGGCGAGGGACGCCGCCGGCGCCTGCCGCCGCCGCTCAGCCGATCCGCACCTCGACCCCGTCCTTCGAGTCGTCGAACGACCAGAGGCCGCGGGCCGGGGCGCACTCGGCCAGCGGGTACTCGTAGCTCCACGCGACGTCCTCGTGGCCGGCGACCGTCCAGTAGGACGCCTCGCCCTTGTACGGGCACACGGTGCGCAGGCCGCTGCCGGGGCCCGCGGCGACCAGGACGTCGATCGACGGCAGGTACGCCCGCGGCGGCAGGCCGGTCTCCTGGACGATCTTCGCCGCCGTCGTGCGGGCGACGATCTCGCCGTCGATCAGGACCTCGACCGGTCGCGACGTCGCCCAGACGTCGACGCGGTGGTACGGGTCCCGGAGGCCGCCGGTCGCCCGCTCGTCCTCGACGAACCAGGCGTCGACGAGCTTCGGGTCCAGCGCCGCCAGGCCGTCGAGCCAGGCGGCGGGCTCCAGCGGGGTCTCGTAGGCCCAGACCGCGTCGGGCAGCGTCTCGCCGCCGACCTCGAGCGACCAGTACGACGCGTCGCCCTTGAACGGGCAGTGCGTCGACGTGTCGGTCGCGGTCAGGGCCTCGACGCGGAAGTCGCCCTTCGGCGCGTAGAGCCGCGGATGGATGCCCGTCTCGTGCAGGAGCTGCGCGTCGAGGGTGTCGAGGACGATCGTCCCCCGCACCGACGCGCGGACCCGCAGGCCGTAGGGCTGGAGGAACAGCCGGTGCGCCGGGCTGGCGCCCTTGAGGTCGAAGTTGAAGCTGCCGTCCGCGCGCCCGAGGGGGCCGGAGCCGAGAGTGAGGGTCATGGGGCCAGCGTCGCACGCGGGCGTGCGCGGCCCCTACGGGACGACGCGCCCGCGCGCTTCGCGCTACAGTTCTGCGCCGTTGCGCCCGTAGCTCAGCTGGATAGAGCGTCGGTCTACGGAACCGAAGGTCAGAGGTTCGAATCCTCTCGGGCGCGCTTCAGGAAAGCCTCCAGTCGGAGGCTTTTCTCGTTCGTGGGCACGGCGCGGGAACCAGCAGCCTGCGGCCCGGTCGATCGCGACGCCGCCCGCCCCTACTTCCCGTCGACCCGCACCACGTCGTACGCGGTGTCGGCCGCCGACGTCGTGAAGCGGGCGTCGACCGTGAACAGGAGGCTCTTCGCGATCGCCAGGGTCGTCGGGACGTCGAACTGCGGGTCGGTGATCGTGCGGCGGACCGTCGCCGAGCGGTCGCCACGGGAGAGCTTCAGGACCGCGACCCTGTCGAGCCGGTTCTGGACCGCCAGCAGCGTGCTGCCGGAGCGCAGGAGCCCGTCGCCGTTGGTCAGCGGGCCGCCCTGGACGGGGATCAGCGTGCGCCGGCCTGGGCGGCGGCGGACACGAGGACGAGAGCCGCGGTGGCGGCGGCGCGCGGCGCGCACGAGGACGAGAGCCGCGGTGGCGGCGGCGCGCGGCGCGCGGCGCGCGGCGGCTCTACACTGCATCGCCGTTGCGCCCGTAGCTCAGCTGGATAGAGCGTCGGTCTACGGAACCGAAGGTCAGAGGTTCGAATCCTCTCGGGCGCGCCTGCCGAAGCCCCGCGAACGCGGGGCTTCGTCGTTCCCGGGCATCGGGCCGGGGGGACGCCACGGCCCGTGGACCGCGGTCACGGGACCGCCCGCCACTCGTCCAGCCCGCGTTCGCCGCTCCCTCGGACTGCCGCCCAGCGAGGTACCGTGGGGCCCCTCATCACGCCGTGCGGGCCCGTCCGGGGAGCCCCGGCGTCGTCCGCCCCGCCCTTCGTTGTCCGACCTCGCCCCCTACGAGCCCCCGCGTCCGCCGCAGCGGGGCGGCGACGGGCCGGTCGCACTGTGGCGGCGGGCCAACGCGGCGACCCGGGGGACCGTCCTGGCCGTGCTGCTCGTCCTCGTCGTGGCGGGCGCGTTCCTGGCCGGCCGCGCGACCGCTCCCGACGACGGCAGCGCCACGGCGAAGCCCGCCACGACCCCCGCCGCACCGGTCGGCGTCGCGGCGGCGACGGCGGAGGACGAGGCGGCCATGGGAGTCGCCCGCGACCTCTCCGCGTTCGTCGCGTCGTGCGTCGCGGTCGCCGTCGAGCGGGACCCCGCGCGCTGCCGGACGACGGCGCAGCTGAACGTCGGCTCGACGCTCCCGCTCGTCGACGGCCGGCGGCCGCGGGCCGGCGAGGCCGCCGTGACCGCCTCCGCGTCCGGCTCCCGGGTGACGAGCGTGTCGCGCTCGGGCAACGTCTTCGAGATCGCCACCGACGGCACCGCGCGGCCCGTGCGGACCTGCACCGACTCGGGCGTGGCCGGGGCCGGCTGCGTCGGCGGGACGTGGTGAGCGGATGGCCTTCGTCCCGCCCAGCCGGCACCTGGCGCGCGCGAAGGACCTCGTCGACGCGCGCTACGCCGAGCTGCTGCGCGACACCGACCATCCGATCGCGGACGTCTGCCTCGACGTCGGGCTGCGCAGCGTCGGCTCGTTCACGACGAGCTTCACCCGCACCTACGGCTGCTCCCCGGCCGCCTACCGCGCGGCGTTCCCGCCGGCCCGCGACCGCGCGATGGTCCCCGCGTGCGTCCTGCGCACCCACGAGCGCCCGCAACGCCGGACGAACGGAGAAGACACGGCCCCCGCCCGGAGCTAGCGTCACGGTCGTTCCTCGAAGACGACGCCGGGAGGCGACCATGATCACCATCGGGTCCGTGCAGCTGTGGGTCCACGACCAGGACGAGGCGCTCGCGTTCTGGACCGAGAAGGTCGGCCTGGAGGTCCGGGTCGACGCGACGCTCGACGAGATGGGCTTCCGCTGGCTCACCGTAGGACCGCCCGGCCAGCCGGACGTCTCGATCGTGCTGATGGCGGTCCCGGGCCCGCCGGTGATGGACCCCGCCTCGGCGGAGAAGGTCCGCGAGCTGGTGGGCCTCGGGTTCGCCGGGACGGTCTTCCTGTCGACCGACGACTGCCGGGCGTCCTACGACGAGCTCGCGGCCCGCGGCGTCGTCTTCACCGAGACGCCGGAGGACCGGCCGTACGGCATCGACTCCGCCTTCCGCGACCCGTCGGGCAACGCCGTGCGGCTGACGCAGGTGCGGCAGACGGCCGAGGTCTGACCTCAGGGCCGCGACGACCGGCGCCGCGGGTCGGTCTCGCCGCGGTCGACGCGGCCGTCCCGGTCGCGGTCCTCGCGGCCGTCGGACGCGCCGTCGCGGTCGGTGTCCGCACGCCGCGGGTCCGTGCGGGTCCGCGGGTCGGCGTCGCGGCGGAAGCGGGCGCGGTTCGTCCCCCGCACCCGCCCGGCCGGGTCGGCCACCGGGCGGGTGACGCCGCTCTCGGTGCCGTCGTGGACGCGGTCCCCGTCGGTGTCGCGACGGTCCGGACGCGTGTGCGTGTGGCGCACCTCGCGGACGTCGGTCAGGCCGTCGTCGTCGCTGTCGCGGTCCAGGTCGCTCGTGTGCAGCCGGCGCTCGCGGGCGGCGGACAGGCCGTCGTGGTCGCGGTCGACGGTCGACGGCGAAGGGGTGGGAGACGGCGTCGGGGTCGGGGTCGGTCCGGGGGTTGGCCCGGGGGTGGGCCCCGGCGTCGGCGTGGCCGCGGGGATCGCCTGCCAGTCCGGGGACTCCTCGAGCGTCGCGGGCCGGCTCAGCACGGCGTGCTGGTTCGTCCCGTCGGCGGCCATGACGTAGATCTCCTGGTTGCCGTCGCGCCCGCTGGTGAACGCGATCGAGCGGCCGTCGGGCGAGAAGGCCGGGCCCTCGTCGACGACGCCGGTGGTCGTCGTCAGCCGCGTCTGGCCGGTGCCGTCGGCGTTCATCACCCAGACGTCCTTCGTCGTCTCCGCGTCGATCGAGTCCGCCCGCTCGAACGCCAGGCGCGTGCCGTCCGGGGACCAGGCGGGCGCCGAGTCGTAGCCGGAGCTCGTCGTCAGGCGGCGCAGCGCGGAGCCGTCGGCGGCGGCGACGTAGACCTCGTACTGACCGTCGCGGCTGGAGGTGAACGCGATCTTCGTCCCGTCGGGCGAGGACACCGGGTAGCGCTCGTCCGCCCCCGGGGACACGACCAGCGGCCGCGGGTCGGAGCCGTCCGCGCGCATCGTCCAGACGTCGGCGTTCGGGTCGCCGACGGGCCCGCGCCGGTAGATGATCCGCGTGCCGTCCGCGGTCCAGCCCGGCTGCGTCTCGTTGAGCGTGCTGGCGCTCAGCCGCGTGACGCCGGTGCCGTCGGAGCCCATGACGTACACCTGGTACGGGGCGCCAGCGGCGGGCCGGCCGCGGAAGGCGAGCCGCCGGCCGTCGGGCGAGAACGCCGCCTGTGCCTCGTCGCCCGGGGTGGACGTCAGCCGCGTCAGGCCGGCGCCGTCGGCGCCGACCGTCCACAGGTCGTCCTCGCTGGAGAACACGATCCGCCCGTTCTGGCCGGGGAACGCCGCGTCGGCCGCCGGGGCGGCGAAGGCCGCGGCGCCGGTCGCGGCGAGCAGGCTGAGGACGACACGCGCGCGCATCCGGCGAGTCTAGGAGCGGGCGGGCCGCGGCGTCGACGGTGTCCGCGGCTGCCGGGACCGCGGCGCTCCGGGAGCCGCGGCCGGACGCCCGGCAGGCAGGACGATGCGGGGCGGGCGGGGCCGGCGCACCGCTCAGCGCTTCAGCGTCACCTTCGTCGTCACGGGCACGCCGCCGACCGTCGCGGTCTCGTAGACCGTGTGCTTCCCGTGCTTGCGGGCGAGCTTCCGGCCCGCGGTGTTCAGCTTCACCGACACGGACTTCGTCTTGCCCGCGGCGACCGAGAACTTCGCGCTGCCGAGGACGACCGGCTTCTTCGCCTTCTTCTTCGCCTTCTTCTTCGTCGCCTTCGCGCGCGTCGTGACCGCCGGAGCGCGGTCGCGCAGCGTGAGCGTGCCCGCGCACGTGCCGGTGAGCTTGCAGGTCAGCGGCAGCGACGCGGCCTTGCCGGTCAGCCGGCCGCCGTGCTGCTTGAGCAGGACGGGCTTGGTCGCGACGGGGGCCGGGACCGGCGCGCCCGTGACGGGCGTGCCGGTGATCGGCGGCGTGATCGGGGTGGCCCCTCCCCCGCCGTCGAGCGGGTCGATGTCCGCGTTCATCATCACGGTCGCCTGGCGGCCACCGAGCGCGCCGGGGATGCCGCTGGGGCTCGGCGCGGGCGTGCTCGCCGCGTTCGGGGCCGGGGCGTAGAACGCCGCGCCGACCGGGCTCTGGCTCCCGGTGAGCGGGATCGCGATGTTCGACCCGAGGACGGAGAGCCCGAGGAAGTCCCCCGTCGCCACGGTGTTGCCGTCGCCCGACGGGGGCACGGGCTGCTCCACCATGCCGAGCGTCGCCGGGACCTCCGTCACCGCGCCCCGCTGCGGCGTGAACGTCGGGCCGTACTCCTGCACGAAGCAGCAGAAGATGTTCGGAGTCCCCGGATTCTGCAGGTTGTTCTGGTAGTACTGGCGCAGCACGAGGACCTGCATCGGCCCCTGCGGCGTGTCCCCCGTCTTCACGCGCACGGTCTTCACGACGCCGCTGAACGGCGCGAACGCGCCGGGGATGACCGAGTAGGCCATGCACGACGGGGCGTTGAACGCCTGCCCGCAGGTCAGCGTGCTCGTGACCGGCGGCGTCAGGTCGGTGCCGAACGTCGCGGCGGCGGATGGACCCGCCGTCGACAGCGCCACCAGCGCCGCGAGCAGGAGCGCCATGGTTGGACGGAGCAGACGGCGCGGCATCGCGCGAACTGTCCCGCCCGGGTTCCGGCGTGTCAATCGTGGCGCGCCGGCGTCTGCGCAGTTCTGCGTACCCGGTGGCACGCGGGCCCGGCCGTCCGCGAAGATGCCCGCAGATGCCCTCCCGGCTCCCCGACTACGACGCGCTGCTGGCGATCTCCGCCCGCGGCGCCTGGGCTCCCGAGACGTTCGATCTGGCGCCCGACCGCGTGCGCTGGGACGCGCTCCCGGCCGCCGTCCGTGCCCGGCTGCGCGGGCTGCTCGCCGGCTTCGTCGTCGGCGAGGAGGCCGTCGCGCTGCACCTCGCGCCGTTCGAGGACGCGTCCGCGTCGCCGGGGTTGCGCGCCTGCCTGGCGGCGCAGGTCGTCGAGGAGGAGCGCCACGCGCACGCCTGCCGGCGGGCCTGGGCGGCCATGACGGCCGGTCCCGACGGCGCGGTGGCCGACCCGGCGCCGGAGGCCCCCGCGCCGCTCGTCGCGCTGTTCCGCGAGCGCCTGCCCGCCGCCGCGGCCGCCGCCGGCCACGACCTGACGGGGGCGGTCGCGCTCTACCACGGGCTCCTGGAGGGCGTGGTCTTCCTCGCCGGCCAGCAGACGGTCCGGGCGCTCGCCGAGCGCTGGGAGCTGCCGGGCCTCCTGGCGACCTTCGCGCGGATCGAGCGCGACGAGCGGTGGCACGTCGCCCTCGGCGCGCGCGTCCTGGTCGACGCGGGCGACGGCCGGGAGGTCGCCGCGCGGCTGCGGGACGAGGCCGGCGACGCCGCGGCCGCGTGGGGAGCCCTGGTCGACGCCGACGTGCGCGCGTCGGTGGTCGCCGCGGTCACCCGCCGCCTGACCGCCGTCGGGCTGCTGGACCGCGCGGGCGTCGCGCCTTTTCCGGTCTGACGCCCCGGTTCTGGCGCGCGCGTCGGCACGTCGGCCGGTGGCATGTCGGCACGGCGGCCCATCGGCCAGTCGGTCGGTCGTCCGCCAGCCAACGATGCCCGCGGCCCCGGGCGACGGCGACATCAATTCAGCCGCGGCACCAGCTCGAGCGCCGCGGGGCGCATCAGCTGCATCCCCCGGCGCTCGCAGAGCGGGCACTCGTAGTGGACGAGCAGGTGCGAGACCTCGCGCTCGTCGTCGGGCTCCAGGGCACGCAGGCAGCTCGGCCACGCCGGGACGGGACACGGGTGGTGCGCGCAGTTGAGCGTGACGGGCCAGTGCCCGCGCTGCATCGAGCGCCACCAGAGGTCGACGCCCTGGTCGGGCTCGCGGGCCATCCGCCCGGTCATCAGGTCGAAGTGCTCGCCGAACGTGGACTGGATCGGCGCCCAGTCGAGCTCGACGCTCGACATCAGGAGCTCGTGGTCGTCGCCGCAGCCGCAGCGGTAGCGGACGACGTGCGCCGGCGGGGCGGTGGGCCCGGGCAGGCGCTGGACGGAGCGGAAGGCGCTGAGCCGCAGCGTCTCGTGGGCGCCGGACGCCCCGCAGACCGCGTCCCAGCCTCCGGCGATGGCGTCGAACGAGTGCATGGCGCAGCATATGCGCCGAATGCAGCCGGTTTCCACCGCCTGGACGCACAGGCCCGGGCCGCCGGTGTTGGACGACGGGCCGGGGATGCCTGCGCAGACAGGCTGGGCGAGGTGCCGACGGGTGCCGGATCGTGTCCCCGTGGCGGGGTCGATCCGGAACACGTCGCGGGTGCCGGTGGCACGGGGCCCCGTCCGCCGACCGGTGCCGGATCGCACCCCTACTACGGGGTCGATCCGGAACCCGGAGCGTGGCGACCGGCCGGCCGCCGCGCGACTCAGCGGGTGAGGCTGAAGTACCCGTCCGCGCCGGCGCCGTCGACCTGGTCGACGTCGACGACGATCGCGACGCCCTTGCGCTCCGGGTCGTAGTCGCGCTCGGCCTGGACCATGCCGTCCCAGACGGCGTCGTTGGCCGACGGGTCGGCCTTCGCGCGGCCCTTGATCGACAGGAACATCGGGCCGGGGCGCGTGCCGCCGCCGTAGTAGAGGAGCGAGACGGCAGGGCGGTCGGCGACCTCGACCGGGATGCCGGAGTCGGTCGTGCGCGACCAGAAGGCGAGCTGCTGCGGGCCGAGCACCAGGGTGCTGCCGCGGAACGACAGGGACGGCGAGCCGTCGGCCTTGACGTAGCCGACGACGAGCGTCTTGCCGTCGAGCACGGCGCCGTCGATGGCCGACGCGATGTCGCCGGTGAGGTCCAGGGTGGAAGTCATGTGTCTCCTACAACGAGTTGGGCGCCGACGATCCTAGCGCGGATTCGGACCGCGGTCCGTTCGGCTCGCCGCGGGCCGCGACGCGCGGCCGGCGGGCGGGCGACGGCAGGGCCGTGATCACCACCCCGGCGAGCAGCAGCGCCCCGCCGCCGGCCTCGGCGGCGGACAGCCCCTCGCCCAGGACGACGATGCCGAGGACGGCGGCGACGAGCGGCTCGACGAGGCTCAGGACGCCCGCGGCGCTGGCGTCGGTCGTCCGCAGGCCGCGGACGAACAGCGCGTAGGCGACGGCCGTGGCCCCGAGCGCGAGCCACGCGACGAGCAGCACCGTCGACCCGTCGGCCGTCGGCGCGCGGTCCGCGAGGACGGCCGGGAGCAGCAGCGCGCCGCCCAGGAGCAGCGTCGCGGCGACGGCGGCGATCGGGTCGACGTCCGCCCGCGAGAGGCGCTTCGCCGCGACCGTGTAGGCGCCGTAGCACCCGCCGGCGAGCACGCCGAGCGCCAGCCCGGCGGCGCCCACCCCGGAGCCGCCCTGCGGCCCGAGGAGGACGACGCAGCCCACGACCGCGGTGCCGGCGCCGGCCGCCCAGCGCCGGCCGAGGCGCTCGCCGACGACCACGGTGGCGAGCACCCCGGTCGCGGCGGGAGCGGTGCCGAGCGCCACCGCGGTCGCGAGCGCCGCGCCGAGGTGGTCCACCGACGCGAGGAACGCCGCCTGGAAGACGGCGGTGGCCAGCGCCGCGACGAGCACCCAGGGCCAGGCGTCCGGCCCCCGCAGCCCGCGCAGCGCCCCGCGCCGCCGCAGGCACCACGCGCCGAGGACGCCGCCGCCGACCAGCAGCCGCCAGCCGCCGACGGCCGACGGGCCGAGCCCGGGGCCGGCGAGCACCTGCGCCGGGCCGACCGTCCCCCACAGCGCGGCGGCCGCGAGGATCGCCCCCGGACCCGCCGCCCACGCCCCGATGACCGTTCGCCTCATGCGATCGAAGCTAGCGCTCCGTTCGGGTACCGATTCGATCTCCGAACGTCGTTCGACTACGGTGCGATCCATGGAACTCGATGCGCTGGACCGCTCCCTGCTGCGGGAGCTGGCGAACGATGCGCGGCGGACGAACCGCGACCTGGCGGCCGCGACGCACGTCGCGCCGTCGACGTCGCTGGAGCGGGTGCGGGCCCTGCGCGAGGGCGGCGTCATCCGCGGCTACCGCGCGGACCTCGACCTGGCCGCGATCGGCCGCCCGGTGCAGGCGCTGATCGCGATCCGGATCCGGCCGCCGTCCCGCGCCAACATCGAGGCCTTCCGGGAGTGGGCGTCGCGCCTGCCGGAGACCGTCGGCGTCTTCGTCACGTCGGGCGGCCGGGACTTCCTGCTCCACGTCGCCGTCGCGGACACCGACGCGCTCTACGGGTTCGTGATCGACCGCCTGACCGAGCGCGAGGAGATCGCCGACGTCGAGACGACGATGGTCTACGAGCACCTCCAGTCGCCGCCGGCGATCGACTGACGGGCGCCCTCGGCGGTCCACGCGTCCGCACGCCTTCGGCCGGCGTCCGGGGCTCGGTCTTGTCCGGACCGCGAGGAGCGCCGACCGGCCGGCGCCGCGGGCTGGGCGGCCCGCGTCGACCGCCGGTCGGCCCGCGCCCGCCGCTCAGTCCGCGCTGCCCGACGCCGGGCGGCGGGCCGGGGCCCAGCCCTCGACGTCGCCCAGCGGGCCCCGACGGGCGCCGGCGCGCGGGGACGGCTCGGCCGGCTCCTCCGGCCACGGGTCGGACGTCGCGCCGGCCCGTGCGTCCGCCTCGCGGGCGCGCTCGGCCTGCGGGCTCCCCCACGCCCAGCGTCCGGCGAGCTTCAGCGCGGCGGGGAGGACGACGAGCCGGACGACGGTCGCGTCGAGCGCCACGGCGATCGCCAGGCCGAGCCCGAACTGCCGCAGCCCGGGGACGTCGGCGGTGGCGAACGCCAGGAACACGGCGAGCATCGAGACCGCCGCGCCGGTGACGACGTGCGCGGTGCCGGTGAGGCCGGCCGCGATCGCGGCCTCGGGGTCGCGCCGGCGGTCGAACTCCTCGCGGATCCGGCCGAGGATGAACACCTGGTAGTCGATCGACAGCGCGAACATCACCGCGAAGACGGCGATCACGGTCGTCGCGTCGAGGCCGCCGCCGAAGATCACGGCCATCATCCCGATCGTCGCCGCGACGGTCAGGAGCGTCAGGGCGACGCCGATCACCGGGACGACGAGGGAGCGCAGCAGCGCGGCGAGCAGGAGCGTCGTCGCGAGCGCGAGGACGAGGACGATCACCGGGAAGCGCGAGTCGGCGGCGTGCTCGTAGTCGATCAACTGGGCGGCCGGCCCGCCGATCGCGGCGTCCGACGCGGTGGTCTTCGAGAACGCCTGCGCCTTGGCGGCGAGCCGCTCGTAGAGGGCCGCGGTCCGCGGGTCGCTCGGCCCGGTCCGCGGGACGACGACGACGCGGGCGGCCTGGCCGCCGCGGTTGACGTTCAGCCCGGTGGCGGTCGCGCCGTCGCGGCCGTCCAGGGCGGCGAGGACGAAGTACCCGGAGTCGATGGCCTTCGCCGACGCGCTCGTGCCGCTCGGCTTCGCGGACGCCGAGGAGCCGGTGGAGACGCTGTCGATGGCGGTCTTGGCGCCGGTCAGGCCGCGGACGAGGCCGTCGCTCTGGCGGCGGCTCGCGTCGACGCTGCTCGCGACGCCGGAGACGCCGGCCTTCAGCGCCTGGACGCCGTCCCCGAGGCGACCCGCGCCGCCGTCGAGGCGCGCCAGCGCGGCCTGGAAGCCCGCGGCGCCGCCGGAGAGGCCGGAGACGTTGCCGCTGAGCTCCTTCAGCCCGGCCTGCAGCGTGGCGAGGCCCTTCGTCAGCTGGCGGGCCCGGGTGGCGAGCGGGTGGACGCTGAACGAGCTGAGCTGCTGGGCCAGCTGCTCGGCCGTGCTGATCTGGCTATTGAGCCCCGCGGCGACGGCGTCGAGGGACGCGGCGACCTGGGAGCTCTGGAGCTGCGACTTCGCGGCGTCCAGCGCCTTGGCGACCCGGAGGGCGGAGGCGTTGACCCGCACGCCGGTGAGGGACTGCTGGGCCGCGGTGATCTGGTCGAGGGCCGCCTGGTTGCGGTCGCGCGTGGCGGCCGCGGCGCCGGTGACGGCGTCGCGCTGCTCGGTGAAGTGGCCGGTGACGTTCTCGATCTGCGGGCGGATCTCGGCGACCTTGACGCCGAGGACGTGGATCGCGTCGGTGATCTTCGCGCTGCCGTCGCGGGCGCGCCCGGCGCCGTCGGCGAGCTCGCCGGTGCCGGCGAACGCGTGGCCGAGGCGGCCGACGAGCGTCTTGACGCCGGTGGCGGCGCCCTGCACCCCGGTGCGGAGCTGGTCGACGCCGTCGGCGAGCTTGGCGGAGCCGCTGTCGAGCGTCTTCGTGGCCGAGTCGGCCTCGGTGAACGCGCCGTTGAGCCCGCCGACGCCGCCCTCGAGCTTGCCGACGGAGCCCTTGAGGCGGGACAGCTTCGCGGTCTGCGCCGGGATCGCGGCGGCGAGCTCCTTCTGCTGCTTCAGCAGGCGGCGGCCGTCGGCGCGGAGCTTCTCGGCCTTCGCGGAGATCGTGCCCGGCCCGAGGACGGCGCGGACGTCGGGGTCCTTCGCGAGCTCGGCCTGCAGGCGGCTCAGCGCCTTCAGGCGCGCGGGCGTCGTCATCGTGCCCCGCTTGGCGACGGCGACGAGGTCGAAGCTCGAGCCCCAGCCGGCGCCGGCCGCGCGGGTGACCGCGTCGACGTCGGCGCGGGCGGCGCTCGACGGGGGCAGCTGCGCGGCGTCCGGAGCGGACGTCTTCAGGGAGAGCGCCGGGATCGCCAGCAGGCCGAGCGCGACGCAGCCGGCGACGACGGTCAGCCGCGGGCGGCGCATCGCGACGGTGCCGATGCGCGCCCAGGCGCTGCCGACGGCGTCGTCGGTGGACGCGCGACGCGGCGACGCGGAGGACCCGCCACCCGCGACGCCGTCGAACGGCCCGGCGGCGGCCGCACCCGGGACCGCGCGGCGGGTCCCGGACGCCGGCGCCCGCTCCAGCCAGCGGCCGGTGAGGACGAGGGCGGCGGGCATCGCGACGCAGGCGCCGAGGACGGCCAGGACGGCGGCGACGCCGACCCCGAGCGCCGCCGAGACCACCGGGCTGCCCGGGCCGAGCACGGCCACGAGCACCATCGCCAGGACGATCGACGCGCCGGCGGTCATCACCGTGTGGCGGGTGCCCACGACCGCGCCCGCGGCGGCGGCCTCGACGCCGAGACCCCGCCGTCGCTCCTCGCGGAAGCGCGACACCATCAGCAGCGAGTAGTCGACCGCCAGCGCCAGGCCCATCATGGAGGCCAGGGCGGTGCCGAGCCCGTCGACGGGCAGCTGCAGCGACAGCAGCTGCACGCCGCCGGTCGCCGAGAGGATCGTCGCGCCGCCGAAGAGGACGGGGATCGCGGCGGCCAGCGGCGAGCGGAAGACCAGCAGCAGGACGAGCAGCAGGACGGGGATCGCGATCAGGTCGACGCGGTGGACGGCGTCGGTCGACGCGGACGTGATCGCCTTGGTGACCAGCGGGAGGCCGGTGACGTGCGAGGTGACGTCGCCGGAGATGCGCTGCGCGGTGATCGCGCGGATCCGCTCGGCGCGCGCCTGGACCTCCTTCGTCGTCCCGGTGATCGACGCGAGCAGCAGCAGCTGGTCGCCGGACGGCCGGAGCGCCTTGCGCAGCGTCGGGGCGTTCCACGGCGAGGCGAGCGTGACGCCCGGCTCCTTCGCGAGGCGGTCCGCGAGGTCCTGGCCCTGCGAGCGGATCGCCTTGGACGGGCCGCTGAGGAGGACCGGGACGGTGGACGACTCGTCGAAGCGCCCGGCGATCAGGGCCTGGGCGCGGGCGGACTCGGTGCCGGACACCGCGAGGCTCGCCGGCTGGACGTGCTGACGCCCGCCGCCGAGGAGCGAGAGCGCCAGCGTGGCGACGACGAAGAGGGCGAGCGCGAGCGCGGGCCGCCGCAGCGAGAACGCCGAGAGGCTACGCATCGTCCCGACCGCCTGGAACCCGCTCCACGTCCGACATCCGGACCCCCAATCTCACCCTTCGGGGCGGGCATCGTGCCTGCCCCCTGACCCGGCTCCAATCGGCAGATGGACCAGAGAACTTGACACCGTGGTCACACATCCGGGCGGGTGTACCCCCGTGCTCACCGGTCTGACCCCGGACCGCTACGAAGCGGCGGCGAGGGGCCTCCCCGCCATCCGGCCGAGCTGCGGGCCCCGCCGAGCGGGGTCGCGCCACGGTCGCGCGCGTCGGTGTCGCGATCGGCCCGAGCGTCCACGCGCCACGGCCCGTCCGCCGGGGTGGGACCTTCGTCGCGCACCCGGCTCGACCGGCGGACCACTGCCCTACCGTCCGTCGGAGTGATCAGCGCCCGTGGACTCGTGAAGACGTACGGCGCCGGCCGCGCCGCACGCCGCGTCCTCGACGGCGCGGACCTCGACGTCGCCGCAGGCGAGGTCGTCGCGATCGTCGGCCGCTCCGGCACCGGCAAGAGCACCCTGCTGCACCTCGTGGGCGCGCTGGACCGCCCGGAGGCCGGGACGATCGAGGTCGCCGGCGAGCGGGTCGACGGCCGCTCCGAGCGGCAGCTGTCGGCGTTCCGGCGGCGCCGCGTGGGCTTCGTCTTCCAGTTCTTCCACCTCGTCCCGGAGCTCACGGGCGAGGAGAACGTCCTGCTGCCGACGCGGCTGCCGGGCACCCCGCGCTCGGCGCCCGCGCACGGCCGGGAGCTGATCGAGCGGCTCGGCCTCGGCGACGCCGCGCGCCGGCGGCCGCACGAGCTCTCCGGCGGCGAGCAGCAGCGGCTCGCCGTCGCGCGCGCCCTGGTCCTCGATCCCCCGGTCCTGCTGGCCGACGAGCCGACGGGCAACCTCGACGAGGCGTCCGGCGCGGCCGTGCTCGAGCTCCTGCGCGCCGCCGCGACGGCCGACCGCGCCGTGGTCGTCGTCACCCACGAGCCGCGGACCAGCGCGATGGCCGACCGGACGGTGACGCTCGTGGGCGGACGGCTGGTGCCCGCGAAGCACGGGGCCGTGGGCGGGACGTGATCGCCCGCCTGCTGCGCGGCGCGGCGTCGCTCCTGCGGTCGGGCCGCCGCCGGACGGTCCTCGCGGCCGTCGGGGTCCTGGTGGCCGGGGCGATGGCGGGCGCGGCGCTGACCGTCTCGGTCGGGCTCGGCAGCGGCTTCGACCGGGCGGCGGAGCGAGCCGACCTGCCGGACATCGTCGCCCGCTTCGACGGCCAGCCACCGGACCGGATCCGCGCCCGGATCGCCGCCCTGCCGAACGTCGCCGACTACGCGCCCCGGACCGAGATCTCGAACGTCCCGCTGCGCGCGGGCGACGACCGCAGCCGCAAGGGCGCGCTGCAGCTCGTGGACACCGACGCACGGCGCGGCTACGCGATCGTCGCCGGGCGCGACCTGCCGCGCGGCGGCACCGACGGCAGCGACGCGCTGGTCGAGCAGGGGCTCGCCCGCGCCTGGGGCCTGCACGTCGGCGACACGATCGACGTCGGCCGCCTGGGCGAGGTGCGGATCGTCGGCATCTCGATCGCCCCCGACAACGTCGCGTTCCCGCTGGCCGCCGCGCCGCGGGTCTACCTGTCGGGCCCCGCCCTCGAGCGCCGCTTCCGCGGCCGCCTGCGGGTCAACCAGGCGCTGGTCTGGACCCACGACCGCTCGCGCACCGACGTCACGCTCCAGCAGGCGCGCGCGACGACCTACGGCGTCGGCAACCTGCGCTTCGTCACCCGCACCGGCGTCCGCCTGATCATCGACCAGGCCGCGGGCGTCGTCGTCGCGCTGCTCGTCGCGTTCTCGCTGGTGGCGCTGATCGCCGCGACCACGATGCTGGCGTCGCAGTCGGCCTCCGAGGTGGCACGACGGCTGCCGGTGATCGGCGTCCAGCGCGCGATCGGCGTGCCGCGCGGCACCGTCGCGGGCGAGCAGGCGATCGCCGCTGGGGTGATCGGCCTCGTCGCCGGCGGCGTCGGCGTGACGCTGGGCGCGGTGATCGTCGGGGGTCCGAGCGGCGACCTGCTCGCGGCCCTGAACGAGACGCCGCCCGGCGGGGCCAAAACCACTTGGGTCCCCCGTTCGCTCGAAACCGTTCGAGCGACTCGGCGTCCGCAAGATAACACCCCAGGACGCCCCGCGTATCAGCCTCCG
>NZ_JBFAPC010000080.1:0-25557 GCF_040675535.1 Patulibacter sp. NPDC049589
CGGCGCGTCCGGTCCCGGCCGCCGGCCCGGGCCACGGCGTGGCTCAGGCCGCGTCGGCGGGGGCCGTCGCCGCGACGTGCGCGACGTGCTGGCGCTCCATCAGGAGCGCCTTCTGCGACAGCCAGTCGATGAACGACAGCGCCACGGCGGAGACGATGAACGCCATGTGGATGATCGTCTGCCACATCATCACGTCGTTGCTGGGCCCGCCCGGCTCGCCGGCCTCGATGAAGGTCTTCAGCAGGTGGACCGACGAGATGCCGATGATCGACATCGCGAGCTTGACGTTCAGCACGTTCGGGTTGACGTGCGAGAGCCACTCCGGCTGGTCCGGGTGGCCGGACATCCGGATCCGGGAGACGAAGGTCTCGTAGCCCCCGATGATCACCATGATCAGGAGGTTCGCGATCATCACGACGTCCACGAGGCCGAGGACGATCAGCATGATGTCCGCCTCGCTCAGGTCGTTGAAGTCCGCGACGAGGTGCTTCAGCTCCTTCATGAAGTGGGCGACGTAGACGCCCTGCGCCACGATCAGGCCCAGGTACAGCGGGGCCTGCAGCCAGCGGCTGAAGAAGATCGTGCCGCCGATGTAGCGGCCGAAGCCGCCGTCGCGCGGGGGTGGGATCGGGGTGCTCACGAGCGGGAGGTGGTCCTCGGGTGGTGGGCGGGGAGGGCCGGGCGCGGGGCGCCCGGCAGCGGCGGCGGAGTATGCCGCCCGGGACTGAAGCGAGCGTCAAGGTGTCATATGCGCGAGTGAGACGCCATGAGAGTGCCAACGCGCCACCCCCGATCCGGGGGGCTGGCGGAGGTCGCCACACCCCCGGAGGCCCCTCTCCCGGGAGCCCGCGGCCGGGGGCCGGTAGCCTGCCCGCCGTGAGCAGCCTCGACGCCCTCCGCCTCGTCGCCCGCGGCAAGGTCCGCGACATCTACGACGCGGGCGCGGACCGGCTGCTGCTCGTCGCGAGCGACCGCATCTCGACCTACGACGCGGTGCACCCCAACTCGATCCCGGGCAAGGGCGCGGTCCTGACCGGGGTCTCGGCCTTCTGGTTCGACCAGACGGCCCACATCGTCCCGAACCACGTGGTCAGCTACACCGACGGCGTCCCGGTCGAGGCGCGTGGCCGCGGGGTCGTCGTCCGGAAGCTGCGGATGCTGCCGATCGAGGCCGTCGTCCGCGGGCACGTCACCGGGTCGGCGTGGAAGGACTACCTCGCCACCGGCCACGTCTCCGGCATCGAGCTGCCGGCCGGGCTGCAGGAGAGCCAGGAGCTTCCCGTCCCGCTCTTCACCCCCTCGACGAAGGCCGACGTCGGCGACGGCCACGACGAGGCGATCGACTTCGCGCGCGCCGCGGAGCTGCTGCGCCCGGTGGCGGAGGACGGCGACGGCGAGGCCCTGGCCACCCGCGTCCGCGAGGCCGCGATCGCGCTCTACCGCCACGCGCACGAGCACGCGCGGTCCCGCGGCGTGATCCTCGCCGACACGAAGTTCGAGTTCGGCCTCGACCCCACGACGGGCCAGCTGATCCTCGGCGACGAGGCGCTGACCCCGGACTCCTCGCGCTACTGGCCGGTCGACGGCTTCGTCGTCGGCACGACCCCGCCGTCGTTCGACAAGCAGTACGTGCGCGACTGGGCGACCGCGTCGGGCTGGGACAAGAACCCGCCGGCGCCGGCGATCCCCGACGACGTCGTCGCCGGCACGCGCGACCGCTACGCCGAGGCGTACGAGCGGATCACGGGGGAGCCGCTGTCGGCCTGGTACGAGCGGACGGGCGCCGGCACGGGCTGAGGGTTCGCCCGCCGGCCGCCGTCCGCCCGCCGTCCGGGCGGCGGAGCACGGGCGCCGGGCGGACGGCCACTCCGTCACTCGGCGCCCCCCCCACGGCGGTGGACCCCGGCGCGGCGGGGTCCGACCCTCTGTGTCTCAGGATGGGTTGGCCGGTGTGGTTGCCGGTGGGAGGCTTCTCCTCTTCAGAGGGTGACGAGGGCGATGACGGCGATGAGTCCCGTGATCGGCGCCGCGGCGGTCATCGCGGGCGCGTCGTGGCCCTTGACGTGGACCCAGGTGGCGATCGCCATCGCGACGATCATCCCGAGGGCCGAGACGATCGCGGCGCCGTCGTTGGCGATGCCCACGAGCGCGAGGATCGCGAGCACGACCTCGATCACGCCGATCGGGAACCGGAGCGTCGACTCGATCGGCCAGCGCTCGAAGTTGTCGACCGTGAACGGCACGCCCGCGACCTTGGCCGCACCCGCCGCGCCGAAGATCAGGGCGAGGACGATGAAGAGGACGGCCATGACCGGACAGTACCCGCCGCCCCGGAGGTCGTCACGGGACGCCGCGGGGACCGATCCCCCGTACCGGCGGCGGCGCGCGGCGCCGGTCGTATGGTGCAGGCATGGAATTCCGCAACCTCGGTCGTACCGGCATGCAGGTCAGCCCCCTCTGTCTCGGGGCGATGATGTTCGGCGCGTGGGGGGAGCCCGACCACGACACGTCGATCGGGATCATCCACCGCGCGCTGGACGCCGGGATCAACTTCATCGACACCGCCGACGTCTACTCGCAGGGCGAGTCGGAGATCATCGTCGGCAAGGCGCTTTCGCAGGGCCGCCGCGACGACGTGATCCTCGCGACGAAGTTCCACGGCCCGATGGACGTGCCGATGGGCGAACCGGGCGGCGACCCGAACAAGAAGGGCAACTCCCGCCGCTGGATCGTCCAGGAGGTCGAGAACTCGCTGCGCCGCCTCGGCACCGACTGGATCGACCTCTACCAGGTGCACCGCCACGACGCCTGGACCGACCACGAGGAGACCCTGTCGGCGCTCACCGACCTGCGCACGCAGGGCAAGATCCGGGCGTTCGGCAGCTCGACGTACCCGGCGCACGAGATCGTCGAGGCGCACTGGGTGTCCGAGCGGCGCGGCCTGGCCCGGTACGCCACCGAGCAGCCGCCGTACTCGATCCTCGTCCGCGGCATCGAGAAGGACCTGCTGCCCGTCGCCGAGCAGTACGGCATGGGCGTCATCCCCTGGAGCCCGCTCGCCGGCGGCTGGCTGACCGGCCGCTATCGCAAGGGGCAGGCCGCGCCGGAGTCCAACCGGGCGAAGCGGATGCCGGGGCGCTACGACCTGTCGAAGCCGGGCAACCAGGCCAAGCTCGACGCCGCCGACGAGCTGGCGGTGCTCGCCGAGGAGGCCGGGATCACCCTCGTGCACCTCGCGCTCGCCTTCGTGCTGCAGCACCCCGGGGTCACCGCGCCGATCGTCGGCCCGCGCACGATGGAGCAGCTGGAGACGCAGCTCGGCGCCGTCGACGTCGTGCTCACGAAGGACGTCCTGGACCGCATCGACGAGATCGTCCCGCCCGGCGTGACGCTCTCGGCCGCCGACGCGGGCTACGTCCCGCCGGCGCTGTCGGACCCGTTCCTGCGCCGCCGCCGCATCGCCTGAGCCCGCGGCGACCGCGCGGCCGGCCGGAAAAGCAACCCCACATCCGGCCACCACGCGAACGATTTCCCCCTGCGGAGGGCGCCCCGGCCTACGGTGCTGTGTCGCGACTTCTCGCGATGGTCCTCGGGCCCCTCCGGCCCGCGGGTCGGATGGGACCAGGAGGGGAGCGACATGAGGACTATCCCGATGCTCGGTGCGGTGGCCGCGGCCCTGGCGTTCGCGCCGGCCGCCCACGCGGCCCAGCCGTTCACCAGCGTGTTCCAGGACGCGCCATCACCCCTGACGTGCACGGTGCAGACCGGGGCCCGGGCCGGCCAACGCTGGTGCGGCTCCGTCAACAGCGCCTCGAGCGCGACGCCGACGGCCGCGCCGACGGTCGTCCCGAGCTTCGACGGCACCCCGATCGACGCCACCGTGGCGCTGCCGCCCGCGCCGGCCTCCGGGCCCGACGGCGGCTTCCCCGTCGTCGGCATCTACCACGGCTACGGCGGCTTCAAGGCGTCGCTCGACGGCGCCGCGGCGCAGCGCTGGCTCGCGCAGGGCTACGCGGTCTTCTCGATCACCGACCGGGGCTTCTGGGGCTCGTGCGGCCTGCTGATCTCGCCCAAGCCTCCGTCGTGCGCCAAGGGCTACATCCACCTGATGAGCAACGCCTACGAGGTGCACGACGCGCAGCAGCTGCTCGGCATGCTCGCCGACGACGGCGCCATCGACCCGCAGCGCATCGGCGCGACGGGCGGCTCCTACGGCGGCGGGATGTCCGCGCAGCTCGGCGCGCTGAAGGACCGCGTCCTGCAGACCGACGGCACGGTCGTCCCCTGGACGAGCCCCCGTCGGCACCTCCCGATGCAGATCGCGGCGACCGCGCCGGAGTACGGCTGGTCCGACCTGACGCAGGCCCTGATGCCCAACGGCAGCGGCCTCGACTACGCCGCCGAGAACCCGTACACGGGGCCCGCCGGCGACCGGCGCTTCGGCATCCAGAAGAACATCTGGAACCTCCAGCTCTACGGCGGCGGCCTGCAGGCCGGCTACTACGCGGCACCGAACGCGGACCCCGTCGCGAACATCTCGATCTGGCTGAACACGAACCTCTCCGGCGGTCCGTACGACGGCGAGCCGTTCGTCGACCAGCAGCTGGAGCAGTTCCCGAGCCACGGCTCCTACGGGGTCGACGACGGCGTGGCTCCGGCCCCGGCGCTCCTGTCCAACGGGTGGAACGACGACCTCTTCCCGGTCGACGAGGCGCTGCGGTACTACAACAAGATCCGCGCGGACCACCCGGACACGCCGATCTCGATGATGCACCTCGACTTCGGCCACGGCAACCGCGCGGCGACCCCGTCGGCGGACGGCGCCGCGCGCCTGGCCACGGCCGAGAACGCGTGGTTCGCGCACTACGTCCGCGGCGACGGCCCGACGCCCGACGACGCGGTCGGCGGCGTCACCGCGGTCACGAGCGTCTGTCCGGTCGGCACCGACGGGACGGCGTACCGCGCGAAGAACTGGGCGTCCCTGGCGCCCGGCGAGATCCGCGTCCAGGACGCCGCGGCGCAGACGATCGCGCCGGACACCGCCCCGGCGACGATCTTCTCGCCGCCGCTGCCGACGTCGCCCTCGTCGGCCAACCCGACGGTCTGCACGAGCGGCCCGAACACGCCGACCGTGGGTGCGGCGCGCTACGAGACGGCGCCCGCGCCCGACGGCGGGTTCACGATCGCCGGCGCGCCGACGATCGTCGCGGACCTGACCGTGCCGTACGTCAATGACGCGGTCATCGGTCGGCTCTACGACGTCGACGTCTCCGGGGGCACGCAGCGCCTGATCGCCCGCGGGACGTACCGGCCGACGGGCGTGTCCGGCACGACCCGCCAGGTGTTCCAGCTGCACCCGCAGGCGTGGCACGTGGACGCGGGCCACGTGGTGCGGCTCGAGCTGCTGGGCCGGGACGCACCGTACGCGCTGGCCGCGTCCGGCCAGACGGCGGTCGGCGTGGCGAACCTGGAGCTCCGGCTCCCGACGATCGACGCTCCCGGCGCGGCCGGCGGCCTGGTGACCGCTCCCGCGGCGAAGGTCCTGCCGAAGGGCTACGAGCTGGCCGCCGACCTGCGCCCGGCGGTCACGGAGCCCCCGGCACCGCCGGCCGCCCCGGCGCCGGTCGCGCCCGCGCCGGACGTCCCGGCGGCGCCGAAGCCGGCGGCGCCGAAGGACGCGCTGACCGCCGACGTGGCCCTCGCGGTCCTGCGGCGCCCGACCACCCGGGCGACGGTCTCGGCGTCGCGGCGCACCGTCCGGTTCTCCGACCGCCTGCCCGAGGCCGGGCGCGCGTCGTACCGCCTGACGCTGCGGGTGAAGGGGAAGGACCGGACCGTCGGCACGGGCGAGCGGCGCGTGACGAAGCTCGGCACGATCGTCGTGACGATCAAGCCGACGACGGCGGGCCGCGCGCTGCTGAAGGCGCACCCGCGGACGTCGCTGCGGCTGCGTACGTCGTTCGTGACCGCGATCGAGCGCCGGACGCTCGTGTCGGTGCGGACGGTGGGGCGGAAGTAGGACGCGGCGGGCGCCGGCCCGCGGCCGGGGCCGGCGCGGGCGTCTCCGGGGACGCCCGGGCCCGGGCCGAGTGGGGGGCGTCCGGCCGGGCGTCGCCGCGGCGTCGTCCGCCGGCCGGTCGGCGCAGGGCGGCGTCGTGGCCGCTTCGGCGGGGCGGCCGCCCGGCTCCGAGCGTCAGTCCGCCGGGGTCGGCACGACGTCCGCCGCGACCACCGGGGCGTCCCGCGCCGACCGGTGCGCGAAGAGGATCGCCAGCGCCACGCCCAACGAGCCGATCAGCGCGCCGACCCACCCGAGCGCCGCGTAGCCGAACCCGGCGTTGATCGCGACGCCTCCCAGCGCCGGGCCCAGCGCGTTGCCGAGGTTGAAGGCGCCCTGCGCGGCGGCCGACGTCAGCGTCGGCGCCTCCGACGCGACGTCCATCGCCAGCGCCTGCATCGGCGTCGCGGCCGTGAACGCGACCGTGCCGAGGAGGAAGACCAGGAGGATCGCCGCCGGCGCCCAGTGGGCGCCCGCGACGAAGAGCAGCAGCACGACGACCATCGCGGCGAGCAGCACGGGGATCACGCGCGTCAGGTCGCGTCCGCGCGTGACGACGTCGACGAGCCGGGTGCCGACGACCATCCCGAGGCCGAGTACGGCCAGGACCGGGAGGACCGCGTTCTCCGACAGGCCGGCCTCGTCGGTCATCAGGGGCTTGATGTAGCCGACGATCGTGAAGAGTCCGCCGAAGCCGAAGACGATCACCGCGAGGGCGAGCCAGACGCGGCCGCGGCGGAAGGCGGCGACCTCGCTGCGCAGGGACGTGCCGGCCGACATCGGCGGGATCAGGCGGGCGATCGCCACGACGCTGATCAGCCCGAGGACCGCGATCGCCCAGAACGACGCGCGCCATCCGAGCTCCTGGCCCATCAGCGTGCCGAGCGGGACGCCGACGACGTTCGACAGCGCCAGGCCCGTGAACATCGACGCGACCGCCTTGTGGCGCTGCTCGGGGCGGACGAGCTCCGAGGCGACGACGGCGCCGATGCCGAAGAACGCGCCGTGCGGTAGGGCGGACAGCACGCGGCTGACGAGCAGCAGGCCGTAGGACGGCGCGATCGCCGAGAGGACGTTGCCGACCGTGAAGATCGCCATCAGCCCGAGCAGCATCCGGTGGCGCCGCACCTTCGTCCCCGCCGCGGTCATCAGTGGCGCGCCGATCACGACGCCGATCGCGTAGCCGGAGACCAGCAGGCCCGCGGTCGGGATCGAGACGTCGAGGTCGCCCGCCACCTCGGGCAGCAGGCCGATGATCGTGAACTCGGTCGAGCCGATCGCGAACGCCGCGATCGCCAGCGCGAGGATCGCGATCGGCAGGCGCCGGGAGACTGGTTCGGCGGCGGCGTACGAGGACACGGGAGGGGCGGGCGCGCGACGACGGGGGCGTGTCCGGAGCGACCGGCCGTTCACGCCCGGTCAAGAACGACCATGATCGCACACGATGGATCGGGCGGCCGGGGTCGTCCGGGGCCCAACAGCTACCATCCGCCCGTCACGAGCGCTCGCCGAGGCCCCGTGCGGGGGCGGGCGGGCATCGGTTCCATCGATCCCGCAAGGACCCCGCCGCGATGCCTCACGTCCGCATCCTCATCCGGCCCAAGGCCGGCATCCTCGACCCGCAGGGGACGGCCGTCGAGCAGGCGCTGCCCCAGCTCGGCTTCGAGGGCGTCTCGAACGTCCGCATCGGCCGGCTCGTCGAGCTCGACGCCGCCGACGCGACCGAGGTCGCCGCGATCTGCGACCAGCTCCTCGCGAACCCGCTGATCGAGGACTACGAGATCCAGGTCGACGGCGCCGCCCTGGCGTCGTAAGCATGCCTCTGCGCATCGGTGTACCTCAGTTCCCGGGGAGTTGCGACGAGGTCGACGCGCTGCTCGCCGCCGGCCACGTCGGCGACGCGGAGCTGCTCTGGCACCGCGACCGCGACCTCAAGGGCGTCGACGCGATCGTCGTCCCGGGCGGCTTCTCCTACGGCGACTACCTCCGCGCCGGCGCGATCGCCGGACTCAGCCCCGTGATGGACGCCATCGCCGCGTTCGCGAAGGACGGCGGGCCGGTCCTCGGGATCTGCAACGGCTTCCAGGTCCTCTGCGCCGCCGGGCTGCTGCCGGGCGCGCTGCTCCAGAACGCCGACCGCCGCTTCGTGCTGCGCCAGGTCGAGCTGTCGGTCGAGACGACCGACACCGACTGGACGTCCGCCGCCGAGCCCGGCCAGCTGCTGTCGATCCCCGCCAAGCACCAGTCGGGCCGCTGGTGGGCGCCGTCGGAGCTGCACGCCGAGATCGCCGACCAGGAGCAGATCGTCTTCCGCTACGCCGCGGGCGGCAACTTCAACGGCTCGCTCGACGACGTCGCCGGCGTCTGCAACGAGGGCCGCAACGTCGTCGGCCTGATGCCGCACCCCGAGCACGCCGTCGACCCGCTCACCGGGTCCACCGACGGGCTCGTCCTCTTCCGCTCGCTGCTCCAGGGAGCCACGAATGTCTGAGCACCCCACCCTCCCCGCGCCCCGCGACCTGCCGGCCGGCGCCGTCCCCGAGGGCGACGCCCCGGGGCTCGAGAACGCCAAGGCCCTCGGCCTCACCGCGTCGGAGTACGACCTCGTCGTGCAGAAGCTCGGCCGCGAGCCCGTGCAGGTCGAGCTGGCGATGTTCTCGCTGATGTGGAGCGAGCACTGCTCGTACAAGCACTCCAAGAAGCTGCTGGGGACGCTCCCGACCGAGGGTCCGGCGATCGTCCTGGGCCCGGGCGAGAACGCCGGCGCGGTCGACGTCGGCGACGGCTGGACCGTGGCCTTCAAGGTCGAGTCGCACAACCACCCCTCGGCGGTCGAGCCGTTCCAGGGCGCCGCCACCGGCGTCGGCGGCATCCTGCGCGACATCTTCGCGCTCGGCGCCCGGCCGATCGCGGTGCTCGACGCGCTGCGCTTCGGCGAGGTCGACACCGACGAGGTCGACGCCTCCGGCGCCCCGGTCGGCGAGCCGGGCGACACCGCCGGGACGCGCCGCTCGAAGTTCCTGCTCGACGGCGCGGTGCGCGGCATCGGGCACTACGGCAACTCGATCGGCGTGCCGAACATCGGCGGCGACGTCTACTTCGAGGGCCCGTACGAGACCAACTGCCTCGTCAACGCGATGGCGCTCGGGCTGGTCCGTGAGGAGCGCCTGATCCGCTCCGCCGCCACCGGCGTCGGCAACGTCGTCGTGCTCTTCGGCGCCGCGACCGGCGCCGACGGCATCGGCGGCGCGTCGGTGCTGGCGTCCGCCGAGCTCGGCGAGGACGACGCCTCCAAGCGCCCGACCGTGCAGGTCGGCGACCCGTTCGAGGAGTCCAAGCTCGTCGAGTGCTCGTTGGAGCTGCTCGAGCTCGACCTGCTCGTCTCGCTGCAGGACCTCGGCGCCGCCGGACTGACGTCCGCCGCGTCGGAGATGGCGAGCAAGGGCGAGGTCGGCCTCGACCTCGACGTCGCGCTCGTCCCGCGCCGCATGGAGGGCCTGCAGCCCTTCGAGGTGATGGTCTCGGAGTCGCAGGAGCGCATGCTCTGCGTCGTCACGCCCGACAAGGTCGACGAGGTCATCGCGATCACGGACAAGTGGGACGTCCACGGCACCGCGATCGCCGTCGTCACCGACACCGGCAGCTTCCGCATCTTCGACGGCGACGCCCTCGTCGGCGACATGCCGATCCCCGCGCTCGTCGACGACTGCCCGCTCTACGACATCTACCCCGAGAAGCCGACGGAGTCGATCTACCCGGCGCCGCCGCGGCGGATCGCCGACGGCCTCGACGCCGGCGCCGCGCTGCTCGCGCTGCTGGGCTCGTCGAACGTCGCCGACCGCCGGCCGCTGTTCGAGCAGTACGACTCGATCGTCCAGTCGCGCACGGTTCGCCGTCCCGGTCAGACGGATGCCGCCGTGCTGATGGTTCCGGGGCCGGCTTCGCGGTTCTCGGTCGGTGGCGGGGACGCCGCCGGTGCCGGCCACCCGGCGGTCGCGCCCGAGGCCGGCGCTGCGCCGACCGGCGCCGCGGGCGAGCCCGCGACCGGTGCGGACGGCGGTACGGGCGACGCCCGCGACGCCGCCGCGGCCGGGAAGCCGATCTCCGGCGTCGGCGTCGCGATCGACGGCTCCGGCCGCCGCGTCGCCGCCGACCCGTACGTCGGCACGATCTGGAACGTCCTGGAGTGCGCCGCGAACCTCGCGTGCGTCGGCGCCGAGCCGCTGGGCCTGACGAACAACCTGAACTTCGGCAACCCCGAGAAGCCGCACATCGCGTGGCAGCTGACCGAGGCCGTCCGCGGCCTGGGCGACGCCTGCCGCGCGGTCGGCTCGCCGGTCGTCGGCGGCAACGTCTCGCTCTACAACGAGGGCACCACGGGCCCGATCTACCCGACGCCGGTCGTCGGCATGGTCGGCAAGGTCCCGGACGTCTCCGTGACCGCGCCGGTCGGGTTCGCCGCCGACGGCGACCTCGTCGCGATCGCCGGCTCGTTCTCGCCGCAGCTGGCGCTGTCCGAGATCGCCAAGCTCGAGGGCGGCGCGATCCCCGACGGCCTGCCCGCCTGGGACCTGGAGCGCACCGCGGCGGCGATCGCCGCGGTCCGCGACACCGTCCGCGAGGGTGCGCTGTCGAGCTGCCACGACATCGCCGAGGGCGGCCTCGTGACCGCCCTGGCCGAGTCGGTCCTCGCCGGCGGCGTCGGCGCGACGATCGAGCTCTCGCCGTTTGCGCAGGACGACGCCGACGGCCGCGCGTCGCTCTTCGGCGAGGCGCCGGGCGGCTTCGTCGTCTCCGGCCCCGCCGAGGCGCTGGCCACCCTGGCCGAGCGCACGGCCGTCACGGTCATCGGCACCGTCGGCGGGGGCACGCTCGGCGTCCGCTGCGGCGAGCAGGCGCTCGAGCTGCCGCTGGCCGACCTCGACGCCGCGCACGCGGCGCTGGGGCGGCTCTTCGCGTAGGTGGGCGGGGTCCGGCCGTCGTCCGGCCGGACCCTCGGCGACAACCGGGAAGCGTCCACACCCGCCGCCCCGACCGGCAGACTAGATACGTGCCTGCCGCCGATACCGATCCGCCCTCGAAGGGGGCGATCAACCGGGCAGGCCGCCGCCTTGCTGCGGCCCTCATCCCGCCCGAGGACAAGCGCGCCGGCCCGGAGACGCTCGAGTTCTACAAGCACGGATTCCGCGACGAGACCGACCTCCTGGATACGGCCGCCACCGTGCGTGCCTGGCGCGCGGACCACGCGTACCCGCTCCGCAAAGTCAGTGCCAATCTCCGCCACTACGTGCAGGACTCTTCGGACACGCAGGTGACGCAGCGGCTCAAGAAGTTCGGGACGGTCATCCAGAAGCTCAGGCGTTTTGATCGCATGGATCTCACGCAGATGGACGACATCGGTGGGTGCCGTGTCGTGACGCGGGACATGGATGACGCGCGGGCATTGTTCGCGCGGCTCGGGTCGAACTGGGACGTCCGCCGTACCCGTGACTACGTGTCCCAACCGAAGCCGGACGGCTACCGGGCTCTGCACCTCGTCGCCGTCAGGGATGCGCGGTTCGTCGAGATCCAGATACGGACACCGCTCCAGGACCTGTGGGCCAATGTCGTCGAACGAGACGGTCGCCGGTTGGGAGTCGGACTGAAGTTCGGGCGCGGGAACGATCGGGTCCGTGAGGACTATCGGCGGATGGCGGACCTGCTGGCTGCGGAAGAGCGCGGCGAGGTTCCCGCGGCCGAGGATCTCGGCGCGCTACGTGATCGGTTCGATCCGCTGGGTGGGTCCGGTTGACGCGCGTGGTTCAATCGATGTGCACCTCGCGACGAGACCTCTGCGATGACTGACCCGATCAAGCACTTCCTCCTGACGTTCGACGTCGACCGGCAGAGCGCCGACGTCGAGTCGTTCGGCGAGGACTACGACGCAGCTTTGGAGGCGTACTCGGACGCGGAACTCAGGACCGGCGAGGACGCTCGGATCGAGGTCGTGCTGCTCGGCGCCGACTCCCTCGAAACCCTGAAGAAGACGCACTCGAGCTACTTCATGGACGCGAGCGCGGAACACCCGTTCGCCGCTCACCTCCGCGTCGCAAGCGCGCCGCGCATCTGACGGCCCTCGACGAGAGCCGTCAGCCGCTCGAGACGACGCGCCGTCAGACCGCGAGCAGCACCGGCACGCAGGGCCACGCGGGCTCGACGCGCTCGGGCCGGCCCTGCGCCGTGAAGTACTCCTCCAGCGACGCGGCCTGCTCGGCGGCCCACGCGACCTGCTGGCGGTGCAGCTCGGCGAGCTCGGCGCCGCCGATGTCGATCAGCGTCGTCGCCATCCGCCAGGCCACGCGGGCGGCGGCCAGCGCGTCGGCGTTGGCGTCGTGCGCGTCGGTCAGCGGCACGCGGTGGTGCTCGCAGACGGCGCTCAGCGTGCGGCGGCCGCGGCGGTAGCGGTCGACCTGCTTGTCGATCACGAACGGGTCGATCACCAGCAGGCGCTCGGTCCCGCCGATGCGGTCGATCAGCGGGACGACGCCGTGGCGGCGCGCCTCGCGGTCGAGGATCGTCAGGTCGAAGCGGGCGTTGAAGGCGATGATCGGCACGCCGGCGAGCTGCTGCTCGGCCAGCAGGGCCGTGATCTCCCCGATCGCGTCGACCGGGTCCTGGCCGCCCGCGCGGGCCTGCTCCGTCGTGATCCCGTGGACGGCGCTCGCGCCCTCGGGGATCTCGACGCCCGGGTCTACGAGCCACGCGCGCGAGGCCGTCGGCAGCCCGCCGCCGACGATGCTGACCGCGGCCGTGACCACGCGGTCGGACTCGACGTCGATGCCGGTCGTCTCGATGTCGAACGCCGCCAGGCGGTTGCTGTACCAACTCACCGATCGAAGGTAGCGCCGGCGTCGGACGGCGTCCGCGGGCGGCCCGGCCACCCGCGACGGGCACCGAACGGCCCGGTGTACGTCCCGCCCCGGCGCCGGTCGCATCGCGCGGCCACGACCGGCCGGCGTCCCGGCGCGGACGTCCCGGCGTGCGGGTACCGTCCGCCCGTGCTCGAGCACGACCTCTGGTCGCCGGGGCTGCTGACCGTCCGGACGACCCGCCACCGCCGCGACGGCCACGCGGCCGAGGTCCTCCGGGACGGCCGACGCGTGGCGGAGGTCGACGACGGGGGGTTCGTCCGGGCGACGACCGGCCTCGTCCTCGCCGAGGCGCCGCTCGGTCCGGGCACCGCCCACGCCGCGGTCCTCGCCGTCGAGGTCTTCGGCGTGCCTCGCGGGGAGGTCCGCGCCCGGTCGGCCGCCGACTCCTGGCGACGGCGGCGCCTGGACGCCGAGCTCGTGGTCGGCGGCGACGTCGTCGCCCTGCTGCGGACGACCGGCCGGTGGGGCGAGGAGGCGGTCGTCGTCGCCGGGACCGCGGAGCTGGCGACCCTGGCCCGGTTCGACCACCTGCGCGGGGTCCGGCGCACCGTCTCGGCCTGGGACCTGGAGGTCGCCGAGATCCCGGACGAGCGGCTGCGGGCGGTGACGATCGCGGCGCTCCTGCGGCTCGGGACGCTCCGCGCGGCGGCGGCGGCGCGGCGGCCTCGCGGCTGACCGGGCGCTCCCGGGGCGGCGCGGGCTCCCGGCCGGTCGTGGCCGTGCGTGGCCCGTGCCGGTCGTGGTCGTGGCGGCCCGTGCCGGTCGTGGTCGTGCGTGGTCGTGCGTGGTCGTGGTCGTGCGTGGTCGTGCGTGGTCGTGGCGGGCCGTGCCGGTCGTGGTCGTGCGTGGCCCGTCCCGTCGTGGTCGTGCGCGGCCGTGGCGGGCCGTGGCCGTCGTGATCGTGCGTCGCCGTGGCGCGTCGTGGCTTCAGCCAGGCACCGTGCGCTCGGGCGCGCGTCGCGCCCGCCGGCCGCGGACGTCGTCGTCTGGTCGCGTCAGGTGATCGGACGCCGCGGGGCGGGCAGGCCGAGCGCCGGCCGGGCGAGCACCCGGGCGGCGTGCAGGGCGCGGTAGAGGACCGTGGCGTCGCGCGCCACGACGCGCCCGACGATCAGGGCGTCGTCGACCGCCGACGCCGAGGCCAGCGTGCCCGGGACCGCCCCGAGCGCTCGGTGGAGGTCGTCCGCCAGGTCGGTCGCGGTCCCGGCCGGCCGGTCGGTCGGCAGCACGACCACGACCGTCGCGACCAGGTCCGCCCCGTCGAACGGCTCGCCACCGGGGCCGAGGACCGCGCCGTCGTGCAGCAGCGGGCGGCCGTCGCGGGCGACTCGCATCCGGACGTCGACGTGGTCCCAGGCGAAGCGCTCACCGCGGCCCGAGCGGCCCGCCGACAGGGTCTCCCAGAGGAGCAGGCCGGCCGCGGGCGCGACCTCGACCGCGGTGCGCTGGAGGATCGCCGCGCGGGCGTAGGGGACGAGGTGGTGCGGCGCCCACTCCAGGACGGCGTCGCCCTCGAGCGCCATGCGCGCGTGGAGCTCGGTGCGAGCCGGCGGGAGGCCGACGGCGGCGCCGCACACCCGGTTGGCGCCCTGGGTGACGACGGACGCGCGCGTTCCGGCCCGGGCACGCAGCAGCGTGTCCATGCGGTCCCCGGCGAGCAGGCCCCCCGACGGGTTGGTGATCTGCAACTCGCCGACCCCGTCGCCGTCGACGTCCGCGATCCGCACCGTCCCGCTGGGGAAGACGATGTCCTGCGCCGCGACCACGGTGGCCGGCCCGCGGCGCTCGAGGGTCACGTCGAGGCGGCCGTGGCGGTGGGTGGTCGTCGCGGGGCCGGGGGCGCGGGGCGGAGCGACCACCACCGCCCCGGCGGGTGCGTCCGCCGGTCGGGTCGGCTCTCCGCCCGGTACCGCCGGGTCGCGGGTCGGGGTGCTCATCGGGGCCCGCGGGCGCGCCGGGGCGGCCCGGCGGTCGCGCCGCCGTCCCGGCCCGGGCCCGGTGTCGTCGGGGTGCTCACCCGCGCCTACGCGTGGTCGTGGGAGTGCCCGTGGTCGTGCGCGTGGCCGTGGTCCTCGGCGGGCTCGTGGCGGTGGTCGGGCTCCGGCGCGCGGTGGTGGTGGTCGTCTCGCAGCGTCGAGGTGGCGGCGGTCCACTCGCCGCGCTCGGCGACGCCGACCACCCAGTCGACGACGTCGTCGAAGCCGTCGCCGTGCATGACGGAGACCGCGAGGGTCGGCGCGCCGGCGCGCAGGGCGTCGGCGTCGCGGACCATCATCGGGACGTCGGAGTGGACCAGTGGCGCGAGGTCGACCTTGTTGATGACGAGCAGCTCGGAGCGGGTCAGGCCGGGGCCGCCCTTGCGGGGGACGTCGTCGCCGCCGGCCACGTCGATGACGTAGATCGCGCAGTCGACGAGCTCGGGACTGAAGTTCGCCGCCAGGTTGTCGCCACCGGACTCCACGAGCACGAGCTTCGTGTCGGGGAAGCGGTCCTCGAGGTCCTCGATCGCCCGGGCGTTCATCGAGATGTCGTCGCGGATGGCCGTGTGCGGGCAGCCGCCGGTCTCGACGCCGACGATCCGCTCGGCCGGGAGGACGTCCGCGCGCAGCAGGGCCTCGGCGTCCTCCCGGGTGTAGATGTCGTTGGTCACGACGCAGATCGGGAAGCGGTCGGCCAGCCGGCGGCACAGCTCCGTGACCAGGGCGGTCTTGCCGGAGCCGACCGGGCCGCCGACGCCGATCCGCATCGTCGTCCCGTTGCGGCGCACGGGGTAGGAGGCGAAGTGCATCTGGCTGGGGTCGTGCATGCGGTGGTTCCTGGGTCGGGGTCGGGGTCGGGTCGGGCGAAGGAGGTGGGAGCGCGGTCCGGGCTCGGCGGGACGCGTGGGTCGTCCCGGCGGGCCCGGGGCGATCAGGAGATGAAGAGCCGCACCCGTTGGCGTTCGTGCTGGGCGGAGCGGACGTCGACCTCGGGGACGAACGAGCACGGCTCGGCCGGGTCGATCGCGGCGCTCAGGCGGACGGCGTCGTCGATCGCGTCGCCGGACCGCCACAGCGCGCGCTGGGTGGCGACACCGCCGAGGGGGACGAGCCGCTGCCCGGCGGCGGCGAGCGCCGAGAGCGCCGTGAACGCCTGGGCGCGGGCGGCCGCCTCGGCGTCGACGCCGACGGCCGCGCACGCGACGCCCCATGCGACCGGCAGCGTGCCCGGCGTCTCGCGGGAGCCGACCGCGGCGTGCAGCCCGGCGAGGACCGCGTCGTCGAGCAGCTCGACCGCGGCGATCAGGAAGCGCTCGCCGGTCGCCCGGGACGCCTCGCGGGTCTCGCGCGTGACGCGGGTGGCGTCGACCTCGCGGTCCAGGACGATCAGCGCGTCGAGATCCGGCGCGGCGGCCGACGCCTGCGCGTGGGCGGCGCGGACGGCGACGAGGTCGCTCGTGGCCAGGCCCGTCAGGTGCCGCCGCAGCAGGCGCTCCAGGTCGTGCTCGTCGCGCAGCCCGCCGGCGGCGTGCTCGGCCTCCAGGCCGAGGGAGTGCGCGAACGCCCCCGTCGGGAAGGCCGTGTCGGCGAGCTGGAGGAGACGGGAGAGCGCGGACACGGTCGGGACGGGGCGGGCGGCGGCGCCCGCGGTCATCTTCGCGCTGCGGTGGGCGGCGGGGGCCTGTCCAGGCGGACAGGGCGGGGCGGCAGATCCCGGCCGCGCGGCGCAGGGGCGGCGGTCCGACCGCTCCGAGCGCCCGCCGGCGGGGGGTGATTGCGGACGTTGGCTGACCGTATTCGGACCTCTCGTGGAAGCACGCCGATCGGGCCGTCCCGGCGGCCCGAAACCCCCTCCGGAACCGACCCCGTCATGGACATCAAGCTCGAGCTCGTCATGGTCCCCGTCTCCGACGTCGACCGCGCGAAGGCCTTCTACGTCGACCAGGTCGGCTTCGTGCCCGACCACGACCCCACGATCTCCGAGGACGTGCGCTTCATCCAGGACCACCGCCACACCCACCAGGAGACCGTCCTGCTGGGGAGGTGATCTGGCGGCCGTCGTCTCGGGCGGCGCCCGGTGGTCACGCGCCGTGGCGCCGACCAGGAAACCTTCCCCCCAGGGAGGTGATGTGGCGACCGTCGTCCCGGGCAGGGGCCGTCGAGGTCGACGACCGCGTCCCAGGACTCCTCGCTCAACCGGAAGAGCAGGTCGTCGCGGGTGATCTCGGCGTTGTTGACGAGGACGTCGATCCGGCCGTGGGCACGCACCCGACGTCGTCTGCGACCCGCCGGCGGGGCGGTGGAGACCCACGCCCTGCCGCCGCGTACACCCCCGACGCGCCGGGCTTGGACGGGGCGACCACGCACCGGGCCCGCCCGTGCGGTGGGATGGAGTCGAGTCGACGGCGCCCCTGCGCACCGCGTCCACGCCGATGCCCGCCCCGCGCCCCGTCACCCGCCGCAGCCCGCCCCCCGGCCGTGGTGCGGTCGCGGCCGGGCGCCGGGAGGACCCGTGATCGCGGCCCCGGCGGAGGACCGGGTCTCGGAGTCCGGCCGGCGCGCGGCCGGCGTCGTCTTCCCGCGCACGAAGTTCCACCGACCACCGGCGCGCGACGAGCACGTCCCCCGCACCCGGCTGCTGGACCGCGTGGACCGCAGCGGCGCGCGGATGCTCCACGTGACGGCCCCGCCGGGCTTCGGCAAGAGCACGCTGCTGGCGCAGTGGGCGGCCACCCGGCCCGACGCGACCCGCAGCGCCTGGGTCTCCGTCGACGCCGACGACCGCGGCGCGCGGCTGTGGTCCGCCGTCCTCGCGGCGCTGCACCCGATCCTCGGCGACGCGCTCGACGCCGCGATGGCCGCTTCGAGCGCCCACGACGCCGACCTTCGCGACGACGTCCTCGTCGCGCTCCTCGACGCGCTGTCGGCGACCGAGGACCCGGTCGCACTGGTCCTCGACGACGTCCACCTCGTGCTCGACGACCCCCGCACGCGCTCGAGCATCGACTGGGTCCTCGACCGGCTGCCCGCGCCGCACGCCGTCGCGCTCGGGTCTCGCCGCACCGCGACGCTGCCGGCCCTCGGCCGCCGGCGGATCCACGGCGAGCTGTTCGAGGTCCGCACCGACGAGCTGCGCTTCGGCCGGGACGAGAGCACCGCGTTCGTCCGCGAGGGTCTGGGCCTGGACCTCGCGGACGACGCGATCGCCGCGCTGGACGACCGCGTCGAGGGCTGGCCCGCCGCTCTGTACCTCGCGGCGCTGCGGGTCCGGCTGGGCGAACCGGTCGACGACGTCCTGGGCGGCATGGGTCTCGGCGACGAGGATCTCTTCGGCGGGCTGGCCGACGAGGTGCTCGCGTCGTGGCCGCCCCACCACCGCCGCTTCGTCCGCGAGGCGTCGCTCCTGCACCGCTTCACCGCCGACCTCTGCGTCCGCACGTTCGGCGGCGACCCGGAGGAGACCCGCCAGGCGTTCCGCGAGCTCACGCGCACCTCGCTGCTGCTGATCCCACTGGACCGCTCGCGCACGTGGTTCCGCTGTCACCACCTGCTGCGCGACGTCCTGCGCGGCCGCCTCGACGAGGAGGACCCGGACCGCGCCCGCGAGCTGCACGTCCGGGCCGGCGCGTGGCTGGAGAGCGAGGGCGGCGAGAGCGAGCTCTACGAGGCGCTCGAGCACTACCTCGCCGCGCGGGAGTGGGAGCCCGCGGCCGAGCTGCTCGCGACCCACGGCCTGCGGCTCGTCGGCTTCGGGGTGCTCGGCGCCCGCGCCCGCGGCTGGCTCGCCCGCTTCCCCGCCGAGCTGCTGCACCGCGACGCCCGCCTGGCCTACGTCGCCGCGCTCGTGGCCGCGGTCGACGGCGACCAGGCCGGCCGCGACGCGTGGCTGGCCGCGGGCGCCGAGGCCGGCTGGGACGGCCTGATGCCGGACGGCACCGCGTCGTTCGCCCTGGCGGCCGACGCCCTGGCCGCACTCGTCTGCTTCGACGACGTCGGCGCGTCCGTCGCCGCCAGCGCCCGGGTCCTCGACGCGCTGCCGCGGGCCGCGCCCGCCCGCGCCGCGGTCGAGGCCGCGACCGCCTGGCACGAGCTGCTGTGCGGCCACCAGGACGCCGCCGAGGCGCTCGCGCACCGGGCGCTCGCCGGCCAGGAGCTGCTGCCGGCCGTGGGCCTGCCGCTGGTCGTCCCGCTGTCGCGCGCCGTGCTCGCCCTGGTCGCGCTGGACCGCGGCGTGATCGACGTCGCGGAGGTCCACGTCGCGGAGGCCGAGGCCGCGCTGCAGGCCGGTCCGCTGCGCAGCGCTCCGCAGGCGCTGCCGGTCGTCGCGGCGCGGGCGCGGCTGCTGCTCGTCCACGGCCGCACCGACGAGGCCGCCGTCGCCTGCCGCGCCGGCCTGGAGCAGGCCCGCGGCTGGCGCGACCCGTCGATGATGGTCCCGGCGCTGCTCGTCGAGCTGGCTCGTGCGTGCGTGGCCGGCGGCGACCACGACGGCGCGGCCGACGCATTGCGGGCCGCCCGGGAGCGCGTCGACCCGGCCCGCGACCCCGGCGCCCTGCGCACCGCGATCGCCGCGCTGCCGATCGCCCGCCAGGGCCGGGTCCCCGGCGCCCCGGACGTCGTCGACCTCAGCGAGCGCGAGCTCGACGTCCTGCGCGCGCTGTCGGGGTCCGGCAGCCTGCGCGACGTCGCCGCCGGCCTGCGGGTCTCGCACAACACCGTGAAGACCCACGCCCGCACCCTCTACGCGAAGCTCGGCGTCGGGTCGCGCGCCGAGGCCGTCGGCCGCGGACGCGAGCTGGGGCTGCTGGGCGGCGTCGCGCGCCGCAGCGCGCCGCCGATCCCGTCCGCGGGCGACGCCGAGGGGCCGCCGCGCGTCCGCCCGGCGCTCCCGCCCGACCGAGGAGACCGCTGATGCCCCTCAGCGACCGCACCGTGATGGTGGTGGAGGACCACCAGTTCCAGCGGCTGACGATGCTCCAGATCCTCGCCAACCTCGGGGCCGGCGAGCTGCTGGAGGCCGCCGACGGCGAGGACGCCCTGGCGCTCGTGGACGGCGGGTCGGTGCCCGATGTGGTCCTCTGCGACCTCGACATGCCGGGGATCGACGGCGTCGCGTTCCTGCGCGAGCTCGTCGCCCGCGGGGTGCAGGCCGAGGTCGTGATCGTGTCCGGCCTCGAGGGCGATCGCCTGGCGGCGGCGGAGGCCGAGACGCGGGAGGCCGGCGTGCTCCTGCGCGGCACGATCTCGAAGCCCCTGACCGCCCGGCGACTGCTGTCGGTGCTGACGTGAGCGGGCCGGCGCCGGGCGCGGCACCCGACGGGCGGCCACGGCGCGCGGCCGCAGACGCGGCACCGCGTGGCGCGCGCAGCGGTCGCCGGTCCCCATCGATCCGCCAGGCCCTCGGCGGCCTGCTCGGGATCGTCGTCGTGCTCGCCGTGGCGCTGCTGTTCGTCACCGTCATGCAGCTGCGCACCGCGAACGACCGCACCACGGCCGAGCAGTCACGGATGACGTCGTTCCGCCTGGCCGACCAGATGCGCCAGACGTCGAACGACCTCACGCGGATGGTCCGGCTCTACGTCTCGACCGGCAAGCCGAAGTACCGCGAGTACTACGACCAGATCCTGGCGATCCGGGCCGGGAAGGCCCGCCGGCCGCTGAACTACGACTCGTCGTTCTGGGACCGCGTGCTCAACCGCGGCCCCAACGGCATCGCGACGGGCCCGCCCGCGTCGCTGAACGCGCTGATGCGGCGAGCGCACTTCTCGACGGAGGAGTTCAAGGCGCTCGGCGCGTCGCTGGCCGCGTCCAACGCCCTGGCGATCACCGAGAAGCAGGTGATGAACCGCGTCGCGCCGCGGATCGAGCAGGGCGTCGACGCGGACTACCCCAAGGACGTCGCCGCCGAGTACAAGCGCCTGGTCGACGACCAGTACCACCTGATGAAGGACCGGATCATGGAGGCGATCGAGCGGTTCACCACCGTCGTCGACCGCCGCACCGGCGCCCGCGCCGACGCGCTGCAGGCCCGCACCAACCGGCTGCTCGTCGCCCAGGGATCGCTGCTGGCGCTGCTCGTCCTGGCCTTCGCCTTCGTGCTCGCGTACTCGGCCCGTGCGGTCGTCCGGCCGCTCGGCCGCCTGACCGCGGTCGCGCGGCGAATCCGCGGCGGCGACTGGTCGCAGCGTGCGACGCCCGCCGAGGGCGTCCGCGAGCTGCGCGAGCTCGCCGGCGACTTCGACGAGATGGCCGACGCCGTCCAGCGCGACCTCGCCGGCCGGATGCGCGCCGAGCAGGAGGCCCGCGACGCCCAGGGCCGCCTGCGCAACATCGCCGACCGCGTCCCCGGCGCCGTGTTCCAGTTCCACGTCGACCCCGACGGCGCGGTCTCCGTCCGCTTCGCCTCGCGCGACGCGTCGATCCACGGCACCGACGCCGAGGTGGAGTTCCCCGCCGTCGCCCGCGCGGTGCTCGCCGCCGACCGCGGGGCGTGGCTGGACTCGATCGTCGCGGCCGCGCGCTCTGGCGGATCGTGGGAGCACGAGTACCGGATCATGGGCCCGGGCGGCGCGCTGAAGTGGATGCGCGCGCAGGCCGTCGCGCGGACGGGCGACGACGGGTCCGGCGACCTCTACGGCTACGTCAGCGACATCACCGACCAGAAGGCGCTGCAGGCCGACCTGCTGCGCGCGCGGGAGGAGGCCGAGAGCGCCGACCGCGCGAAGTCCGCCTTCCTGGCGATGGTCTCCCACGAGCTGCGCACGCCGCTGGTGGCGGTCACCGGGACGCTCGAGGTGCTCGCGCTCGACGAGCTGGAGGACCGCCAGCGCGAGCTCGTCGACGTCGCGCTGCGCTCGGCGTCGACGCTGCTGGCCGTCATCGGCGACGTCCTGGACTTCTCGAAGATCGAGTCCGGGCACCTCGACCTCGACCCCCGGCCGGTCGCCGTCGGACGGCTCGTCGAGGAGCTCTCGGCCCAGTACCGCCACACCGCCGCGGCCAAGGGCGTGCGCCTGCGGGCCCGGGTCGACCCGGCGCTCGCGCCCGTCCACGCGGCCGACGCCGACCGCCTGCGCCAGGTCCTCGGCAACCTCGTCTCCAACGCGATCAAGTACACGCCGGGCGGCGAGGTCGACCTGCGCGTGGTGGTCGCGGGGGAGGGGACGGCGCCCGAAGTCGGGACGGCGGGCCGGGTCGCCGAGGGCGGGGCGCCGGCCGACGCGGCGGAACCGACCGCCACCCGTCCCGCGGCCCAGCGCGTCACCTTCGAGGTCCAGGACACCGGGATCGGGATCGCGCCGGAGGACCAGGAGCGGCTCTTCGTGCCGTTCGCGCAGGCGCACGCGCGGACCGACGGGACGGGCCTCGGCCTCGTGATCGCCCGGCAGCTCGCCGAGGCGATGGGCGGCACGCTGACGATGGACAGCGCGGTGGGCGCGGGCACGACGATGCGCCTGGCGCTGTCGCTGCCCGTCTCGACGGTCGACGCGCAGGCGGTGCTCGCCGGCCGGCCCGGCGGCACGACGGCGCGCCGGCGCCTGCCGACCCGCGCCGAGGCCGTGCAGGACCGCAGCCTCGTCCTCCTCGTCGAGGACCACCCCGTCAACCGCGCGGTCCTGCGCCGACAGCTCGAGACGATCGGGTTCGTCACCGACGTCGCCGCCGACGCGGGCGAGGCCCTCGAGCGGCTGCGCTCCGAGCGCTACGGGCTCGTCCTCAGCGACGTCCAGCTGCCCGACCGCGACGGCTACGCGCTCGTCCGCGAGTGGCGGGCCGAGGAGCGCGCGATCCCCGGCCGCGAGCGCGTCCCGATCGTCGCCCTGACCGCCAGCGCCGTGCACGGCGAGGAGGAGCGGTGCCGGGCGTCCGGGATGGACGACCTCGTCACGAAGCCCGCCCCGATGGCGGTCCTCGCCGGCACCCTGCGCCGCTGGCTGCCGCACGTCGCGTGGGCCGAGGCCGTGACCGCCGGCCCGCCCGGTACCGGCGGCTTCGACCTCGACGTCCTGCGCGAGGTGACGGAGGGCGACGTCGAGCTCGAGGAGCTGCTGCTGCGCACCTACGCCGAGTCGATGCGCGAGGACCTCGCCGCCGCCGAGCGCGCGCTGGAGGACGCCGACCGCGACGGCCTGCGCCGCGTCGCCCACCAGGTCGTGGGCGCCAGCCGCACGGTCGGCGCCCGTCGCGTGGCCGACGCCGCCCTGCGCCTGCAGCGCGCGCTCGACGACGGCGACCCCGACCCCGTCGAGCTGGAACGGCTCGTCGAGTCGCTGCGGCAGGCGACCGGGGCGGTCGTGGCGGTGGCGTAAGGGGGGGCGGGCCGCCGGGCACGGGGCCGGCCGGGGGTCGCATCGAGTTCCGTACCTGGGTGGTACCGACGTCGACGGGCGTCGAGCGGGCGTCCCCGGCCGGCCGGGGACGCATCGAGTTCCGTACCTGGGCGGTACCGACGTCGACGGGTGGCGCGGCGCCGACGGGAGCCGCGGGCCGGCGCCCTCCACCAGCGGGCCGGCGGACGCCGGGGCGTAGCCTCGGATCCATGAGCAGCACCATCGACGGGGTCGACGACGAGACCGTGCGCGCGCTGCTGGCGACGCCCCGCACCTGGGCGGTCGTCGGCTGCTCCCCGCGGCCGGACCGCGACAGCCACCGGATCGCCGCGCTCCTGCAGGGCCGCGGCAACACGATCGTCCCGATCCACCCGAAGGCGTCCGAGATCCTCGGCGAGCGGGCCTACCCGTCGCTGGCGGCCGCCCGCGAGGACCACGCGATCGAGGTCGTCGACGTGTTCCGTCGGTCGGAGGAGGCCGGGGTGCACGTCGACGAGGCCGCGGAGATCGGCGCGGGCGCGGCGTGGCTCCAGCTCGGCGTGATCGACGTCGCCGCGGCCGAGCGAGGCCGGGCGGCGGGGCTCACGGTCGTGATGAACCGCTGCCCCGCGATCGAGTACCCGCGGCTGCGGATCTGACGGGCGCGGCAGACGCCGCTCTGCCGCCGTCCCCGGCGCCGGCCGCGCACACCGTCGCCCGGCCACGCCGTCGTGACCACCTGACCACCGTGCGGTGACCGTCGGGTGAAACCGGCGGAAAGCGCTCGCCGGGCTGTCCGTGGCGCCCTACCCTGCGGCGCATGGACGAACCATCGGCGTCCCCACCCGAGACCGTCTGGGGGGTGATCCGCGCGCTGCTGCAGGCGGTCGTCGCGGTCGCGTTCGTGCTCGAGGAGATGCCCGCGACCGGGGCGTTCGTGGGCGCGGTGGCCGTCGCCACCGCGGTCTACGAGACGCTCCGCTGGACCCGGTGGCGACGACGCCCCTTGCGTGAAATGGCGGATCCCGACAGCCTTTCGGTGGTTTCGACGACGCCGAGCGGGTACCCTCGCGTCCGTGTTCCCCCGACACCCCGCCGCCGGACGAGTCCGGCTCCTCGTGCTGTCCGCGTGTCTCGCGGCGCTCCTCGCGCTGCCCGCGTCGTCCTCCGCGGCGCCGCCGGTCGGCGGCAAGGCCTACGTCGCGCTCGGTGACTCGTACTCGTCGGGCCCGGGGCTGGACCCGACCCGCGAGGCCGGCTGCGGTCGCTCGCAGGTGAACTACGCGTCGCGGGTGGCCGGCGCGTTCGGGCTCGGCGCCGAGCGCCGCGGCCGCTGGGCGGATTACAGCTGCGCCGGCGCGAGCGCGACCACGAACGCGGGCACCCCGATCAGCGTCGTCGACCAGATCGGCTGGGCGGTCGGCGACCGGGCGCTCGGCCCGGCGACCCGCACCGTCACCTTCACCGCCGGCGGCAACGACGGCTGGGTCGGCAAGGACCACGACACGCTCTACGAGGTCCTCACGGAGTGCATCCGGGCCGGCACCCCGTGCGGCCCCGCGCGCCGGGCCGGGCCGATCGCGCAGCTCCTCCCGGAGTTCCTGACGAGCCTCCTGCCCAGCGGCGTCATGCGGCTGGTGTCGTCGGTGCTCGCCGGCGACGACGAGCAGGGCCGCTGGCTCTCGCCCGCCGACCTGACCCCGGCGCGGATGACGGCGAAGCTCCGCCCCGCGGTGACGGCGATCCGGGCGCGCGCCAGGAACGCCACCGTCGCGATCGTCGGCTACCCGCGCGTCGTGCCCCCCGCGGGATCCGCGGGCTGCGCCGGCCCGCTCGGGCTCGGCTGGAGCCTCGACCCGGACGAGATCGTCTACCTGGACGGGCTGCTGGCCGCCTACGACCGCGCCCAGCGCGCGGCGGTCGCGGAGCTGAACCGCACCGCCGGTCCCGTCGAGTACGTCGACCTGCGGACCCCGAGCACGGGCCACGACCTCTGCGCGGGCGGTCAGGGCTGGGTCAACGCGCCGATCCTCGCCGGCCTCGGCTTCCTCGGCGACAGCCTGCACCCGAGCATCTCGGGCATGGACCAGATCGCCGACGCGGTCGAGGCCGTGGCCAGCGCCGCGGGCCTGCGGCGGCGCTGAAGGGGCGGCGGCTCGGCCGTCCGGGACGTGCACCACGCCGCGAGATCGTGGAATCAATCATCTAGAAGACCGCTGAAGAAGTCGTTCTGGTGGTGCGTGCGGGAACGGCGAGCCGCGGCACGTCGTTGGGGTGATTTTCGGATCGGTGCCCCGGGC
>NZ_JBFAPC010000081.1:0-25117 GCF_040675535.1 Patulibacter sp. NPDC049589
GGGCGTCGGCGGTGCGGGACGCGTCGCGCAGGGCGGGGACGAGGTCGGCCTCGTGGTCGGCGACCGCGTCGCCGGTCCGCGCCATGCCGGCGACGGCGCGGCGCAGCGGGTCGCCGCCGATCGCCCGGGTCGTCCGGGCGACGTTCCCCAGCAGCTCCGGCGCGCGGCGCAGCGTACGGCTCGTGGCGCGGACGGTGCCGTCGTCGGACGCGACGTCCAGGCCGCGGGCGATCCGGCGGACGCTGCCGCGGGTCGGGGCGTCGGCCAGGCGCAGCACGCGGTCGAGCGGGACGTAGGACGTGGTGCGCGACGCGGGCAGCACCGTGTCGCCGAGCGCGGGCTCGTCGCCGGACCCGGGCGTCAGCTCGACGTACGAGTTGCCCTCGAAGATCAGCCGCGGCCAGAGCGCGGCGGAGGCGTCGCGGCGGACCTCGCCGACGTCGTCGTGGAGCTCGAGGGTCACGACGACGCGGTCGCCGTCGCGGGCGATCTTCGCGACCTTCCCGGCCTCGGTGCCCGCGACGCGGACCTCGCTGCCCGTCTTCAGGCCGCTGGCGTCGCGGAACGCCACGCGCACCGTCTGGGGGTTCGCGAACGGGTTCGGCCGCTGCCAGGCGAGCAGGACCAGGAGCACGACGACGAGCACGGCGATCGCGCCGCGCAGCCACATCGGCACGGGCGGGCGCCCGGACCAGCGGCCGCGGGCGGGCCCGCGGCCGCCCGTGGCCGTCGGCGTGGTGGTCACTTCGAGCACGCCTTCCGCTCCTTGGACGCCACGCCGGGCGCCGGGTACGGGTCGCGGTTCTGGTGGCAGGTGAGGACCATCGAGAAGCGCACGGCCCGCGCGCCCTTGGCGAGCCCGTCGTCGAACGTGAAGTTGCCCCAGCGGTCGAAGCCGGTGACGGCGTCGACGATGTCCTGCCGGTAGGGGGCGAGGTACGAGCTCAGCGGGCCCAGCGGCGTCGCCAGCGGGGTCAGCAGCGCCGCGGGGTCGCGCGCGTCCTGCAGGACGGGGCGGGCGGCCGCGAGGACGGGGGTCGCCGCGGTGCCCAGGCGCCGGAAGGCCTGGATCCCGCGGGTGCCGCCGAGCGCGGCGTTCAGCGACGGCAGCGCGTCGTCGAGCGCGGCGGTCACGGGCCGCAGCCCGTCCGCGGTCGCGCCCGCGTCGGCGAGCAGCCGGTCCGCGGCCGGGAGGACGGCGCGCAGCTCGTCCTGCGCGGGCGGCAGGCCCTGGAGGGTCTTCCGCAGCGCGGGACCGGGGACGGCGGCGACGACGCGGCGCAGCGCCGGGGCGACGCCCGCGACCTGGCCGTCGGCGTCGAGCGCGCGCAGGACGGGGCCGGCGGAGCCGAAGAGCCCGCGCAGCGCCCCCGGGGCGGGGTTCGCGGCGCGGGCCAGCGGGGTCGCGCGCTCCAGCGTGTCGGGGAGCGCGGCGACCACGTGGTTGAGTTCGTCGCCGCGGCCGTTCAGGCCGCCGCCGACGCCCTGGACCGTCCGGCGCAGGGCCTTCCGGGTCGTGGCGTCGAACATCGACGCGACGTCGCTGAGCTGGGTGGCCGCGGCGGCCGGGCCGCGGACGATGCCCCCGTCGGCCAGCGGACGGGACGCGTCGCCCGGCCGCAGGTCGACGTAGACCGCCCCGGCCACGCCGCGCAGGCGCACCGCCGCGGTGGCGTCGCGGCCGATCGGGCCGGCGTCCAGGGCGATCGTGACGAGGGTGCCGGCGGCGCCGTCGTCGCGGGTGCCGCCGCTGTCGGTCCCGCGCGCGCCGGCCGTGGCGGCCAGCTCGCCGGCCGTCGCGGCGCGCACCCTGCGCACGACGCCGGCGCGCTCGCCGGCGATCCGCACGTCGTCGCCGTCCTTCAGGAGCGGTGCGCCCTCGGGGACCGCGATCCGCACGGTGTAGGGGTTCGACAGCGGCCCGCCGTCGATCGCGACGGTCGAGAGGTAGCCGCCGATCAGCACGACGGCGAGCAGCACGAGGCCGAGCACGGCGTCGCGGCGGCGACGGTCGGCGGAGTGGGCGGGACGGCGGCGGCGACGGATCGGCATCACGGGGCTCCGAACGCCTTCAGCAGGCAACCGGGCTCGATCGGGACGCCGAACGCCTCGCAGGAGAAGACCGCGGCGCCGCGCCAGTAGTTGCGCGCGGGGTCGGCGAAGACGTCGAGCGGCTGGCGGCCGGGCTCGGCGCCCTGGTCGGCGAAGTTCACGAAGAAGCCCTTGGAGATCGCGGGCGCGGCCTCCTGGAACGCCGCGACGGTGCGGTCGAGGTCCGGGGAGATCGAGGTCAGGGTGTTCAGGCCCGCGGTGAGCGAGGTGAAGGTGCCGCGGCCGTCGCCCAGCGCCGAGCGCAGCTGGGTGAGCGCCGGTCGCAGGTCGGACGCGCGCGAGGCCTGCCGGGCGAACGGCCGCAGGCGCTGCACGGCGGTGGTCAGGCCGGGGGAGAGGGCGCGCAGCTCGTCCGTCAGCGGCACGGCGCGGTCGACGGTGTCGCCCAGCGCGCCGGCGGTGCTGCGGACCTTCGCGAGGGTGTCGGGCAGGGCCTGGACGCCGGCGCGCAGCGGGGCGCGGCGGGCGGCGACCGTCGACAGGCGGCGCTGCAGGCCGACGAGCCCGCGCTCGCCCTCCGACGACGTCGACGCGAGGTCCCCGACCGCGCGCCCGGCGTCGCCGATCACGGAGTCCAGCGAGGCCTGCTGGCTGTCGAGCTCGCGCAGCACCCCGTCGGTGGCCGTGACCGCGGGGCGCAGCGCCACGAGCGTGCGGGCGAGGTCGCCGCCGCGGCCCGCGAGCGCCCGGCCGCCCTCGACGAAGAGCGCCCGCAGGCCGTCGCGCACGGGCTCGTCGAACGTCTCGAGCACCTGCTCCAGGCGCGGCGCGTTGACGGTGCGGGCGACTGGGATCGCGCCGGTCAGCGGCCGCGAGGAGGCGCCGGGGGAGAGGTCGAGGACGACGTCGCCGAGCAGGTCGGCGGGCCGGATCGCGGCCTGCGCGTCGGCGCGCGGCGGCTGCAGGCCGTCGTGCAGGCGCATCGTGACCCGGGCGGTCCCGCGGTCGGTCAGCTCGATCTTCGACGTGCGGCCGGCCTTGGCGCCGGCGATCAGGACGTCGGCGTCGACCACGAGGCCGCGCGCGTCGGCGAACTCCGCGACGACCTCCGTGCCCTCGTCGCCGCGGACGAGCCGGTCGACGCCGAGGATCCCGCCGACGGCGGCGAGCACCGCCACGAGGACGACCAGGAGCACGGCCCCGGAGACGGCGGGGCGCCGGGACCGGCGGGGAGCGGGCGCGGTCACGGCGACGTCTCCTTGCTGGAGAACGTCGACCTGAAGCCCGTCCAGGGCGTGTCCTGGAGCGATCCGGGCGGCCGCAGGAACGGCCGCACCAGGCTGCCGGGCTCCTGGCCGGTCGGCGACGCCACGCGGTTGGGCGTCGGCGGCAGGACGATCCCGACGCGGGCGCCGTGCCCGTTCTTGTCGTAGACGCTCGTGAAGTCGGCCCAGTTGGCGAAGAACGAGAAGAAGTCGGGCAGCCGGACGCGGAACTCGTCGAGCATCGGGTTGGCCTTGGCCAGCGCCGGGGTCGCGGACCGCAGCAGCGGCGCGAGGTCGTCCACGAGCGGCTGGATCGCGGCCAGGCGTGCCGGCCCGTCGGTGGTGACGGCGCGGAACCGGCGCAGCACCGGTCGGGCGGCGGTCAGCGTCGTGCGGGCCTCGGGGGCGATGGCGCGGACGGCGGTGACGGCGGGCGCGGCCTGCCGGACGGTGCGGCGCAGGTCCGGCGTCTGGCGGCGCAGGCGGTCGAGCGTCGCCCGCGGCGCGCGCAGGCCCGCGGGCAGGGCGGCGAGGCCGCGGCCGAGGGCCTCCTGCTCGGCCGCGGTGTCCCCGAGGACGGCCGCGAGCCGGTCGACGGCCGTGCCGGTGGTGCCGGGGGCGGACGCCAGGGCCGCGGTCACCTGCCGGGTCGACGAGACGACGCGGCGCAGCGACGCGCCGTCGGCGTTCAGGTCGCCGACGGTCGACGCGGTCTCCTGTAGGGCGGCGCGGGCCCGGCGCAGCGTGCCGGCCAGGGCCTCGCCCCGGCCGTCGACCGCGTCGGCGGTCCCGGCGACGATCCCGCGGACGGCCCGCCGGGTCTTCGGGTCCAGGGTGCTCAGGAGCTGCTCGACCTCGACGGGCTGCTCGGTGTGGGCGAGCCCGAGGGTCGCGCCGTCGCGCAGCGCGGGGCCCTTCCCGTCGTCGATCGCGACGACGCGGTTGAGCTGCCCGCTGAGCGAGACGATCCGCAGGTCGGCGACCGCGCCGCGGTGCAGGCGCTCGTCGCCGTCCAGCCGCAGGACGACGCGCGGGCGGTCGCCCTCCAGGCCGATCTTCTCGACCCGCCCGACGGTGACGCCGCCGCGCTGGACCTGGGCGCCCTCGACGAGGCCGGGGACGGCGTCGAAGATCGCGGTGACGCGCGGGCCGTCGACGTCGTCCCACGGCTGGGTGACGCCGAGGGTCGCGACGACCGCCACGACGACGGTGCCCCCCACGAGCGCGCGGGGGCGGAGGACGCGCTGCGGCGCGCTCATCCGATCGGGATCCTCGAGTTCGCGCCCCAGAACACCAGGGTCCCGAGCATCGAGATCGTGGTGACGCCGATGACGCTGACGGCCATCGAGCGGGCGGTGGCGATCCCGACCTCGACGGGTCCCCCGCGCACGCGGGATCCGAAGAACAGGGCCACGAGGACGACCCAGCCGGCGATCAGCATCCCCTTGATCACCGAGAAGAGCACGTCCCACTCGTCCTGGAACGAGAGGAAGAAGAGCTTCCACGTGCCGGGCGAGACGTCGCCGAAGCGGACGACCGACATCAGGTAGGCGGCGACGAAGGAGCTGGCGATCGCCAGCAGGTAGGCGATCGGCAGGACGATGGCGCAGGCCACCAGGCGCGTGATCGCCAGGTACGCCAGGGACCGGGTGCCCATGGCCTCGAGCGCGTCGACCTCGTCGGACACGCGCATGGCGCCGAGCTCGGCGACGATCCCGCAGCCGACCTTGGCGGCGAGGATGTAGCCGAACACGAACGGCACGACCTCGCGCAGGCTGCACCAGGCGGAGAAGCCGCCGGCGATCGGGTCGAAGCCGAACGCGCGGGCCAGGGCGGTGGACTCGAGACCGCAGGAGCCGCCGGCGAAGAACGCGGCGGCCATGATCACGAGGACGGAGCCCGACGCGATCAGCGCGGCCTGGCGGACCGTCTCGGCCCCGAGCGTGCGCACGCGCGGGAGCTCGCGGAGCAGCTCGCCGGCGAAGCTCGTCAGCTCGCCCATCAGGGGCAGGAAGCCGCGGATCTTCGTCGCGTCGACGGTGTCGTCGAGGCTGACGCCGGCGCCGCCGCGCCGGCGAGCGGCCTCGCGGCGCAGGGGCCCGTCGGGCGGCGTCGCCCCGGGCGCGGGCTGCTCGGTGACGCTCATCGGAGGACGTTGACCTCGGGGAACGTCGCGAGGAACCACTGCGTGTAGACGAGGTTCACGACGAAGATCGCCATCAGGGAGCCGACGACCGCGCGGTTGACGGCCCGGCCGACCCCGTGCGCGCCGCCCTGGGCGTTGAGGCCGTGCCAGGAGCTGATGATCCCGATCAGCCCGCCGAAGATGCCGACCTTCACGACGCTGCCGAGCAGGTCGAGGAACGTCACGTTCGACATGAACGAGGAGACGAACGCGCCGGTCGTGCCGTCCAGCACCCCGACGGAGGCGACGTAGCCGCCGGCGACGCCGAAGACCAGCGCGAAGACGTCGAGGACCATCAGCATCATGACGAGCGCGAGGGTGCGGGGCGCGACGATCGCCGCGACCGGCTCGACGCCGAGCGTCTCGAGCGCGTCGATCTCCCCGCGCACGCGACGGGTGCCGAGCTCGGCGGCGAGCATGGTGCCGACGATCCCGGCGACGACGGCCGCGGTCACGAACGTGCCGAACTCGCGGACGATCGCGACGACCATGAAGCCGCCGGAGCGGTCGGTGGACCCGAACGCCTCGAGGAAGTTGCCGGCCTGCAGGCCGGGGCCCGAGAAGCCGAAGACCGCGACGGAGATCGCGATCGGCCAGAACGACGAGCGCAGCAGCTCGATGCAGGCGATCACGAACTCGCGCCGCCAGGCGAACGGCGGGGTCACGAGCGCGCGCACGACGGCGCCCGTGAGCGCGACCATCCCGCCCCAGCGGCGTAGCCGGTCGCCGACGGCGGACGCCAGGCGGCCGGCGGCGGTCGGGACGACCGGCGCGGGATCCCCGGCTGGTCGGCCGGATGACGCGGTGGCGTCGGTCGTGGTGGTGGAGGCGTGCACGGTGTGTACGGAGATCAACGTTCGTACCGGTACGGGACGGTACGGCGTTTCTCTAGCGTGGGTAAATGAAAAACATAAACCCGATCTGCAATGTGCATAATAGCGACCCGAGTACGACAGACGTCCGAAAGCCTGGAAGTGGATCTGGATATCCGCTTTTCGGTGATCGGTCGCAGGAGTCGGTCGTCGATCACCCCAGATGCGCCCGTCGGGCGCCGACCCCAAGGACCAGATGCAAGCGATTTGGAGGGCGTTCCCAACGGGGCGCCGAAGCCTCGCGGCCCTCGTGGCCGCCGTCGTCGTGCTCAGCGCCGCCTTCGCGCTCACGAGCACGCGATCCGCGCACGCGGGTCCGAGCGACACGCCGATCAGCCCGGAGTTCCTCGCGAACACCCTGAGCCGTGGCCTGAAGCTCGGTCAGGTGGACAACAACACGATCCCGGGCGCGCTCGAGAAGCGCAACAAGGCGGAGACCGATTGGAAGGCCGCTCAGGACAACTACAAGCGGCTCTACGCGATCGCGACCGCCCCGGGCGCCACGGCGGCTCAGAAGGACGCCGCGCGCAAGGCGTACCCCGACGGCCGCGCGAAGCCGGAGTACAACGTCGTCTGGTCCGGCAAGCAGAACGTCGCCGACATCAACGCCGACGTCATCTCGAAGCTCGTCAACAACCTGACGATCAACCCGCAGGGCCTCCTCGAGCTCCTCGGACCGCAGTTCCTGCCGGGCCTCGACGGCTTCCAGGTCCTGGACGTCCGCAAGTACAACACCGACGGCTCCGAGAACGACGACTACGGCAAGGTCGTCAACTTCGTGCAGCTGCCGCTGCCGTTCGGCATCGAGAACGAGCCGCACCACATGCAGTACGAGTGGGAGGACGGCGACCCGATCATCGCCGGCGCCCTCTTCACGTCGAGCACGTGGGTGTTGAACGTCGACGACATCCCGAACATCACGCTCAAGAACAACATGAACCTGCTGGAGACCGGGTACTCCATCCCGGACGCGTACGACTCCGTCGGTGACGGCCGCTTCATCGGCACGTACATGGGCGGTCCCGTCGCGAACTTCGGCGGCTCGCCGGGCGCGATCGCGGTCTTCAAGCCCGATGCCCAGAAGGGCCTCGTGCTCGAGAGCGTCACGCCGGGCGGCAACATCCTGGCGACCGCGCCGGGTGGCAAGAACGCCAACGGCGTCCCGGAGCCCTGCTCCGTCCAGGAGTCGCGGCCGCTGGGCACGTGCGCCAACCCGCACGGCATCCAGATCCGCCAGGACCTGAAGACGATGATCACGTCGGACTACGCCGAGCCGCGCGAGATCGTGCTCGACCCGGTCAAGACGCTCGACAAGTACGCGTTCCGTCCGACGATCCGCTCGTGGGACACGTCCAACCCGGGCGCCCCGCGCCTGACGTCGGTCGCGCACGCTCCCGTCGGTTGGCGTCAGCCGGCCCAGCGGGCGCACGAGAACTACGGGATCATGGAGAACGCCAAGACCTGGCCGACGACCAAGGACTTCCCGGACACCCTGGAGTCCAAGGGCGCGTTCGCCGGCTCGATGTGCGGCGGCGGCATCTTCTTCACGCCGGACATCACGAAGCTCAAGGGCGACGCGACGGACAAGTGGGTCCAGGTCTGGGACGACGGTCTGTCGAACCTCCTGACCAAGGACGACACGTCCAAGTTCCTCGACCAGCCCGGCGACTGCGCCGGTGGTGCCTGGCACCAGGTCTCGCGCAACAACAAGTGGTTCTTCCGCTCGGTCCAGGGTCGCAACCCGGGCTCGGACAACTACTTCGACCAGGGCGCCACCAAGGAGATCTACGACCTGGACATCCAGGACCTGATCAAGTCCGCCCAGGACGGCAAGGTCGCCTGCGACCTGACCAAGGGCATCGACACCAACGGTGACGGCAAGGTCGACCTCTCCGCCATCAAGGCCGTGTACAAGCTGGCGCAGGGCGAGAAGGTCGCGGACTGCCCGACGCAGATCGACACGCTGAAGGTCAACGACCCGACGACCGGTGGTCCCCACTGGGCGGCGCTCGACAACCACAGCTACCAGCCCGACGGCTCGCCGACGCGCCTGGCGTTCTCGGACTACTTCGTCTCGCGGTCCGGCGTCGACGGTGACCACCGGTACTACATCGTCAACATCGACAAGGACGGCAAGCTGTCCTACGACGAGGACTTCCGCGACGAGAAGACGGGCGCCCTGGGCGTCAACTTCAACCGCCGCGACTGGCCGGGCTCGAAGGACGGCGGGTTCTACAAGCCGCACTCGATGGTCTGGGTGACCCCCAAGGGCATCTCGCCCAAGGGCCAGGCGCCGCTCCCGATCGTCCCGGCCGACGCGCCGGTGGCGACGAAGGCGAAGAAGGTGGCCTACAAGGTCGGCTCCGTGAAGTCGGCCCTGAAGAAGCTCATCAAGAAGCGCAAGACGACCCTGAAGGTGACCGCCAAGAACGGCGCGATCACGAAGATCAAGGTCGTCGTCAAGGACGCGAAGAAGAAGACCGTCGCGTCCGCCGGCAGCAAGTCCCTGAAGGCCGGGAAGTCCGGCAAGTGGACGATCAAGGGCAAGAAGGCCCTGGCCAAGAAGTCCCGCTACACCGTCACGATCACCGGCAAGTCCGGCAAGAAGACGGTCAAGGGCACCTGGAAGGTCCGCCTGTAGGCGCACCCTGAAATGCCCACGAACGCTCGTGGGCGTCTCGTGACGCGGCCGCGGTGGATCTCCACCGCGGCCGTTCTCACGCTGGCGCTCCTCACACTGATCCTGCCGGCCACCGCGTCGGCCCATCCCTCGCTGGTGCAGTCCTCCCCATTGGGCGGCATCTCGACCGAGACCGTCCCACGCGAGGTCCGCCTCGCCCTGACGGAGGACGTCATCCCGCGCGGGTCGTCGATCGAGGTGCGCCGCATCGGTTCCGCCCCGGAGGGTCGCGTCCTGCGCGCGGCCCCCCGGCAGGCGGGGTCGTCGGGCCTCAGCCTGGCCCTCCCCAAGCTCCCGCCGTCCGTCTACGAGGTGCGCTGGGTCGCCCTCGGGTCCGACGGCCACACCACCGCCGGGTCGTTCCGCTTCGGCGTGAGCGGCAAGGGTGGCTCCCCGCCGCCCGGCGCCGAGCGCCTCTCCGGTCCCGGCTCGACCGCCACCGGCGGTCGCGGCGACGAGGACGCGGCGTCCGACGGCACGTTCGCCACGATCGTCCGCTGGCTCGGGCTGCTCGGCGTGTCCGCGCTGCTCGGCGGCGCGCTGCTGCGCCGCCTCGAGCGCCGGGCCGAGGACGCGTCGGACGAGCGCGTCGCGACGACCGCCGGCCGCGCGGCCGCCGACCTCCGCTGGCGCCGCGTCGCGGCGCTCGGGCTCACGCTCGCGCTGTTCGGCGCGGCCGAGGCCGTCGCCGTGCTCGCCACGGCCGGCATCGGCGACCCGTCGTTCGCCCTGCTGACGAACAACGCCAACGGCCGGGTCGCGCTCGCGCGCCTCGTCCTGATCGCCGTGATCGGCATCCCCGCGCTGCGGGCCGCGGCCTGGCGCCGCAAGGACGGGGCGCTGCCGCGCGCCGACGGCCTGCTGCTCGCCGCGGGTGCCGTCGGCATCCTCGGCTACGGCATCGACGGCCACGTCCAGGGCGGCACCGGCTCCCAGCTCTTCCCGACGCTCGTCGGCGGCCTGCACGGCCTGGCCGCGGGCGTCTGGCTCGGCGGCCTGATCGGGCTCGTCCTGCTCGGCGGCGACCGCGTCCGGGCCTTCAAGGCCTACGCGCCCGCCGCGGTCGGGGCCACCGCGGTCCTCGCGATCACCGGCACGATCGCCGCGCTGCGGGAGGTCGACGGCTGGTACTTCCTCCGCTGGAGCGACTACGGGCGCCTGCTCCTGATCAAGATCGTGCTGGCGATCGCCGCGGTCGTGCTCGGCGGCCTGACGTGGCGCCGGCTCCGTGCCAGCGACGACGGCACCGCGCTGCCGACCCGTTCCCGCCGCGTGCTGCGCGTCGAGGCGGGGCTGGCGATCCTCGTCGTCGCGGCGGCGTCGATCCTCGCCGGACTCGTCCCCGGCCGCGGCCAGCCGGTCGCCGCCCAGCGCGGCAACCTGCTCGGCGGCCCGGCGCTGGCGACGGCGTCCAGCGACGGCGACCTGCTCCGCGTGACGATCGCCCCTGCGACCCCGGGTCCCAACCGGCTGGTGATCGAGCCGACCGGCCTCGACGAGGGTCCGTCGAAGACGACCACCCGCGGGATCTCCGTGCGCCTGCGCTGCGCGTGCGCGCGCGGCGAGGTCCGGGCCACGCTCCGCAAGGGCCGGGGCGACGCGTGGAGCACCGACGTGACGCTGCCGGCCGCCGGCACCTGGTTCGCCTACACGGCGGTCACCGGGCGCGCGGCGACGTCGCCGGTGGCGCTGACGATCGGCGACACCGCCAAGGGCGGCCCCAAGCCGCGCCTGGCGATCCAGACCGCCGACCTCTCGGGCCCCGAGTCGCGTCGCTGCCGGGCCCAGGCCCAGGGCGTCGCGCTCGGCATCGGCCGCCTCAACGCGGCCGGCGGTCTCGACGGTCATCGCAAGCTCGTCCTGCGCACGGTCGACGACGGCGGGTCGCCCGCGCGGGCCGCCACGGCCGTGAAGCAGGCGCTGACGGACGACGCCGTGATCCTGGCGGCGCCGTGCGGCGAGGGGGCCGGTGGCGCCATCCGGGCGGCCGGCGACCTGCCGACGGTCGTCGGCGATCCCTCGGCGCCGATCGCCGGCGGGCGGCACACCTACCGCCTCGCGGAGGATCCGCGTGACGAGGGCCTGGCCCTCGGCGGCTACATCGCCGACCAGGGCTTCCGGCTGCGCACGGACGCTCCGCGCCGCGTCAGCCTCGTGCGGGTGGGCCGCTCCGTCGGCGACGCCGACCAGCTGGCCGGCCTCCGCGAGGGCCTGAAGCCCGCGAAGGTCACGCTCGACGAGATCGACGACCCGACGGAGGCCGAGTTCCGTCGGGCCACCCGGCCGGACCGGGTCGTCTCCACGGTGATCACCGGCGACCGTCGCAGGCTCGCGCAGCTCCTGGACGCGCTGGGCGGACGGGCGACCGCGCCGGTGCTCGCCGGCGGTGCGCTGTTCGACGAACGGCTGATCATCGAGAGCGGCGCCGCCGGCCTGCAGGGCACGGTCAGCTCGCCGTCCTGGGTGCGGCTGAACTCCCGCGACGGCGAGGCGTACTCGACGATCATCCCGCTGCTGTTCCCCGGTGAGCGGCCCTCGATCGCGGGCCTGCAGGGCTACGCGACGGGGCTGGCGCTCAACGAGGGGCTGAAGGACGGCTCGGACCCGGCGAAGGTCGCCGCGCGCCTGGACCGGCCGCGGGGCTTCACCGACGTCATCACGTCGCCGTGGCTGTCGACGGCCCGCACGCGCGGGGCGCCGCTGTTCACGATCGTGAAGCCGACGTTCCTGCCGGAGAACCTGATCCCGTCGGTCGTCGGGGGCGGGGGCAGCGTCAGCGGCCGCTACTTCGTCGGCGGCTCGTGGTCGCCCCTGGAGGGCGCGGTCTACGGCGCGGCGATCCCCGGCGGGCCGGACCTCGGCGCGCCGAAGACGCCGGTCCTGCCCGGACCGGGTGCTCCGGGCCCGCCCGGCGGCACCCCGATCCCGGAGACCGGCGGGGTGAAGGCGCCGTAACGTCGGGATGGAGGGCGTGGCGCCGCGCGGCGCCGCGCCGGGACCGGGCGCCGTACGCTGGACGCGTGCAGCGCGCCGACCCGATCGCCCCGGATCCGCCGGAGCTTCAGGACGCCCCGGGCGTCCCGCCCGCGAAGGAGGAGCCCGCCCCGCCGGAGCTCCCCGCGCGGGCGGCGACGTCGTGGCGGGCCGTCGGCGTGCTCGTCGTGGGGGTGCTCGTCCTCGTGGGCGTCCTCCTCGCGCGCGTCCATCCCAGCTTCGACGGGGAGCTGCTGTTCCAGCTGACGCGCTACGTCGCCTGCGCGGGCGCGGTCCTCGTGCTGCCGGGCTTCGCGCTGGCGCGGGTCGTGACGCCGCGGCGCCTCGGCAGCTGGTGGCCGGTGCTCGTCCTGCCACTGGGGTTCGCCGGCAGCATGGTCGTGCTGACGGTGCTCGCGCTCGTCGGCCTGCGTCCGCGCCCGGCGACGATCGTCTTCGTGCTGCTGTGCCTGGCGGCCTGCGCGTGGACGCTGCTGCCCGGCCGTGGCCGGGTGCCGAAGGCCGACTGGCCCGCGAGCGTGGCGATCCTCGTCGGCGCCGCCGGCGCCGGCCTGCTGACGCTGATCCCCGTCCTGCACGCCGGCTACCTGACCGTCCCGGGCAACAACCCCGATGCCCACCAGGTCGTCGGCGTCGCCTGGTACCTGCAGGAGGCCTATCCCCTGGGCACGCACACGCAGACGGCCCTGGACCGCGTCCCGGCCGCCTGGGCGGGCCGGATCCCGATCTTCCACCCCTACGGCGCCGCGATCGAGCTCGGGCTCACCGGGCCGATCCAGATGTTCGCGCCGTTCGTGGCCTTCCTGACCGCCGCCGTGGCGATCGGCGCGGGGCTCTTCGCCGCCGCCGCGCACCGCCTCCCCGGCTGGGGCGCGGGCGTCGTCGGGCTGGTCGTCGGCGCGTCGGCGTCGACGCTCTTCAGCGCCCTGCACCCGTACTACAACCAGCTCTGGGGCATGGCGCTGATGACGACCGCGCTGGCGCTCGCGTGGGTCTGGCTCTACGAGGACGACACCCGCGCCGGCGCGTTGACGATCGTCTTCCTCGTCCTCTCGCTGATCGCGTACCCCACGACGCTGCCGTACGCGGTCCTGGTGATCGGCGCGATCGCGATCGGGGCCCGCAAGCGCCCGCGCATCCCCGCCGGCGTCCGGCGCCGCCTGCGCCGGATCTGGCCGCTGATCCTCGTCTTCTTCGGCCTCTCGGTGCTCGGGGCGCTGGCGAAGCTCGCCGGGGTGCTCGGGCAGTTCGTCGGCGACACCCCGTTCTGGCAGGGGGACATCAACGTCTTCCCGCCGCACGGGGCCGCCTACGGGCTGGACGACAACGTCGCCCTGGTGCCCGTGCTGGTGGCGGTGGTCGCGGTCGCGACGCTGCTGCGGCGCGACCGCCGCGCCGGCCTGGCGTGGCTCGCCCTCGCGGCGCTGCTGCTCCTGCTGGACGTGATCCTGCGGGGCCGCGGGACGGCGGAGTACGTCGACTACAAGCACGTGACGTTCACGGCGCTGATCCTGCTGCCGCTCGCGATCGGCGGCGCGATCGGCGTGCTGGCCGAGCTGCGCCGGCCGTCCCTGAAGGCCGCCCGGCGCGTGGTGCCCGCCGCGGTCGCCGCGATCGCCCTGGTGGCCTGGGGCGTCCCGGCGTACTCGGCGTCCCGTGACCAGGTGACGAACACCACGCCGAACGTCACGCCGCAGCTGTTCGAGCTGCTCGGCTGGACGAACCAGATCCCGAAGGGCTCCTCCGTCCTGATCGACCTGCCGGCGTCGGGCACGCAGCTCTGGGCGACCCTGTTCCTCGGCCGCGAGCACCCGCTGGCGACGACCGACCCGGTCTCCAGCACCACGACGTACTCCGTGGCGCCGCGCGGCAAGCGGGCCGACTACGTCCTGGGCCTGAAGCTCGACCTGCGCACCGGCCGGCCGGTGCCGCCGCCGCGCTGGGCGTCGGGCCGCCCGCTGATCCAGAACGGCCAGTTCGGGCTCTGGCGGATGGTGCTGCCGCCCGCCGAGGCCGCGACCGTGCCGAAGACCGCGTCGACGCGGCTCGTCGAGCCGCATCCGGAGCCCTTCGGCGAGGCCGCGCGCCGCAACCTCCTGGACATCACGGGCAACCCCTCGCGGGTCAAGGGGTTCTGAGGGCCGGGCGGGGTCCGGCGCCGTCGCGCCGACCCACGGTCGACCGCGGAGGACTGCGGCCGCGCGGGTCAGGCCGCGGCGTCGGCGGTGCCGCGCGCGCTGCGGCGCTGGCTCTCGTCCGCGACCCGGACGAGGAACGCCGGGTTGCCCAGCAGGTAGCGCTTCCACATCCGGCGGGGCTCGACGGCGAGGCGGAAGATCCATTCCCAGCCGTTGTCGGCCAGCCACGACGGGGCGCGCGGCACCTGGCCGGAGACGTAGTCGAAGAGCGCGCCCACGGTCCAGAGGACGGGGGAGGAGCAGCGGCCGGCGACGGCGTCGGCCCACAGCTCCTGCTTCGGGCTGCCCATGCCGATCAGGACGATGTCGGGCTGCGTGGCCTCGATGTCCTCGAGCACCCGCTCGCCGTGCGGCGACGCCGGGTCGAAGTAGCCGTGGTGCGTGCCGGCGATCCGCAGCCCCGGGTGCCGGACCCGCAGCTGCTCGCCCGCGCGGGCGGCGATGCCGTGGTCGGAGCCCAGGAGGTACAGCGAGAGGTCGCGCTGCTCGCAGAGGGCGGCGAGATCCCAGATCCAGTCGGCGCCGGTCATCCGGTGCGGCGACTCGACGTCCAGCAGGCGGGCGGCCAGGCGCACGCCGTACCCGTCGCAGTAGACGAGGTCCGACGTGCGCAGGATGCGGCGCAGCTCCGGGACCATGTGCGTCTGGTTCAGCACGTGCGCGTTGGCGTACATGACGCGGCGGGTGCGCTGCTCCTCCGGCGGCGTCGCGCGGTGCTCGGCGACCCACGACGTGATGCGATCGAGCATCGCCGGCGGCGTGTCGAGCTCGATGTCGATGTCGAACATCCGGACGGAGCCGGCGGGCTCGGGCGGTGACGGGGCGGGCAGGACCATGGAGAGGTCCCATGCTAGACGCGCCGACGCCCGAAGGGGTGATGACCCCGGCGCCGCCCCGCGGTTACGCGCACGGTGTCCGCGGTGGACGGACGATCGGGGGCGCGGACGCCGTCCCGGGCCCCGTGGGATCCTTCCCGGGTGACGTTGCGCGCCGCCTTCGACGCCCGGGACGCGCTCCAGGCCGACCTGCGCGGGTGGGGCCGCTACGCGGCGGACCTGCTCTCCGCGCTCGGACGCCGCGACGACGTGCGCGTCGTCGGCCACGCCGGCGGCGACCGGCTGCCGGAGATCGCCTGGGAGCAGCTCGGCTGGCCCGCGCGCCTGGCCGGCCGCGACCGCCCCGACCTGCTGCACGCCCCGAACTGCTTCCTGCCGCTCGTCCGGCCGTGCCCGGGCGTCGTCACCGTCCACGACCTCGCCTTCGAGGTCCACCCCGACGACTTCACGCCCCGCACCGGCTGGAAGTACCGCACGTTCACGCGCCGGTCGGTGCGCTCCGCGGAGGCCGTGATCTGCGTCTCGCGGGCCACCGCGGACGACGTGCTGGAGCGCTACGACGCGGACCCCGCGCGCGTGCACGTGGTGCCCAACGGGCCGTCGCTGCCGCTGGGGGACGCCCCGGTCCCGGACGGCGAGCGCCCGTACCTGCTCGCCATCGGCGACCTGCGGGCGAAGAAGAACCTCGAGCGGCTCGCCGACGCGTGGCGGCGGTCGGGGCTCCCGCACCGGCTCGTGATCGTGGGCGCGGGCGGCACGCACGCGCCGGACACCCCCGGGGGCCGGCTGGCCGCCGGGCTGCGCGCCCGCGGCGTCGAGCTGCCCGGCTACCTGCCCGACGCGGAGCTCGACGCGCTGCTGCGCGGCGCCGCCGCCCTGGTCCACCCGTCGCTGTTCGAGGGCTTCGGGCTCGTGGTGCTGGAGGCGATGGTCCGCGGGGTCCCGGTGGCCTGCTCCGACATCCCGTCGCTGCGCGAGACGGCGGGCGGCGCGGCGGTGCTGTTCGACCCCCGCGACGTCGAGGACCTCGCCCGCGCGCTCACCGACGTCGTCGCCCGCGGGGACGTCCACGGGCCGCTCGGGCGCACCCGCGCGGAGGCCTTCTCGTGGGACCGCGCCGCCGAAGAGACGGTCGCCGTCTACCGTCTGGTGGCCTCGTGAGCCGCGTCACGATCCTGATCCTGTCGGTCAACGAAGCACCGCTGCTGCGGTGGTCGCTGCCCGCTGCCTGCGCGCAGGGCGCCGACGAGGTCGTCGTCATCGACAACGCGTGCACCGACGCGACGCCGGAGATCACGGAGGAGCACGGCGCCCGCCGCCTGCGCCTGACGCGCCGCCGCGGGTACGCCGCGGCGATGAACGCCGGCCTGGCGGCGTGCGGCGGGGACTGGATCCTCTGGTGCAACGCCGACTGCGTCCTGGAGCCGGGGTTCCTCGAGGCGCTGCGACCACACCTCTTCAGTCCGACGCTCGGCTCCGTCGTCCCGCGCCTGATGCGCGCGACCGGCATGGAGCCCGAGAAGCGCCTGAACGAGCTCGACGCCGCCGGCATGACGATCGACCGGCGCCGCAAGAACACGCTCGTCGGCCACGGCGAGTCGCCGGAGCTCTACACCCGCTCGGGCCCGGTCTTCGGCGGCGACGGCGCCTGCGTCCTGTACCGGCGCGAGTGCCTCGAGGAGTGCGCGATCGGCCTGGAGGTCCTCGACGAGGACATGGGCCTGTGGGCGACCGACGCCGACCTCGCCTGGCGCGCCCAGCTGCTCGGCTGGGAGTCCCGCTACGAGCCGCGCGCCGTCGCCTGGCACAAGCGCTTCTACAGCCCGTCGACCCGCAGCCAGGTCGACGAGGCCCACCGTCGCCTGCAGTTCCGCAACCGGCTGCTGATGGTCATCAAGAACGAGTCGTGCGCGGGCTTCCTGCGCAGCTGGCCGTCGATCGTCGGCTACGAGATCCTCGCGCTCGGCTGGGCGATCCTGCGCGAGCGGTTCCTGCTGCGCGCGTACGTCGACGTGGTGCGGCAGCTGCCGGCCGCGCGCCGCCGGCGCCGCTGGGTCCAGGCCCGCCGCCGGGAGGCTCTCCGCGGACGCCTCGGGGCCGCCCGCCGCGCCGGAGGACCCCCGTTCGGCCTGCTGCCGCCCGGCCCGCCGGCGCCCGTGAACGACGTCCCGGGCAACACCCCCGGCACGACGCCGCAGCCCTCGGCCTGACGCCACGCCGGGCCGTCACGATCCGCCTCGCGGGTCCGGCCGGGAGGGTCCCGACGCCGGGCGCCACGCCGCTCGCGGGAGTGCGGATCCGTCGTGCGGCGCGAGGAGTCCGGCCCGCGTGGTCCAATACTGCGTCGTGCAGGCGTTCTCCCGATCACCGATCCCGCGTCCGGGACGACGTCTCGCGGTCCGCCTGATCCTCTCGGGGCTGCTCGTCGTCGTCCTCAGCGGCAGCGCCGTGGCGGGCGGCATGGAGCTCGCGGTCGACAAGGTCATCCCGGAGCTGCCGAACTTCGCGCTCCCGCAGGCGCCGGTGACGGACAAGCCGGCGGATCCGGGGAGCCCCCAGACGCTCCTCCTCACCGGTCTGGACCACCGGTACGCCGACGGCAAGGGCGCGCCGAGCCGGTCGGACACGATGATGCTCGTCCGCCTGGACCCGAAGGCGAACGCGACGACGATGCTGTCGCTGCCGCGCGACCTCGAGGTCACCATCCCGGGCTACGGCATCACGCCGCAGAAGCTCAACGCCGCGTGGGCGCTGGGTGGCCCGCGCCTGCTGACCCGGACGATCCGCACGACGCTGCTGGGCACGGAGGCGGAGCCCTTCCGGATCAACGGCGTCGTCGCGATCCGCTTCGACGCGTTCTCCAAGGCCGTCAACGAGCTCGGCTGCATCTACACCGACGTCGACCGCAAGTACTTCGTCGCCCCCGGCGCCGGCTACGCCCAGATCGACCAGCCCGCCGGCTACCAGCTGCTCTGCGGTCAGGCCGCGCTCGCCTACGTCCGCTTCCGCCACAGCGACAGCGACATCACCCGCGAGGCCCGGCAGGCGAACTTCCTCGCCGACATGCGCACGCAGGTCGACGCGCAGGACGCGATCACCGGCGGCCTGATCAAGGCGATCACGCCGTACGTGCAGACGAGCATCCAGGGCAACCGGCAGACCCTGCGGATCGCCAAGCTCCTGCTCGGCATCTCCGGCAAGCCGACCAAGCGCGTGAAGCTCGCCACGTCGTTCACGCCGGACGGCGGCGTCTCGACCACCCCGGACGCCCTCGCGCGGGCGGCCCGCCAGTTCCTGAACCCGCCCGCGGTCAAGAAGCCGTCGTCGACGACGAAGAAGGCCTCCTCCTCGAAGAAGACGAAGACGTCGAAGAAGAAGCGCTCCTCGACCCCCGCACTGCCGGCCACGATGATGACCGACACCGCCGGCGCCGCGCAGATCGCCGCGACCGTCGCGCCCGACGTGCGGGGCCTGCCGATCTACGTCCCCGGCGCGCGGCTGTCCGCGGGCACCTACGCCCCGATCGACTCGCGCGGCTACGAGATCCTCGACAAGCACCGGCAGCCCAAGTGGCACGCCTACCGCGTCGTCGTCGGCACCAACCAGGCCGGCGAGTACTACGGCATCGAGGGCACCACCTGGAAGGACCCGCCGATCCTGCAGCTCGCGGCCGGGTCCGTCCGGCTCGCGGGCCGGACGTGGCGGGTCCAGTACGACGGCGGCCGCATCCGCCGCCTCTTCTGGCAGAGCCCGCACGCCACCTACTGGATCAGCAACACGCTGGGCGACGACCTGACCCCGCGCGAGATGTACGCGCTGGCTCGCAGCTTCGCCCGGCGCGCCGGCTCGGCACCGGCGACCTCGGGCTCGGGATCGAGCGGGACCGCGACGGCGCCGAGCGGCACCGGCGCGACCGGCACCGGGACGGCGGGACTGCCGCCCACGACGAACCCCGCGACGGGGCTGGCTCCCGCGAACTGAGGTCCGGCGGAGCCTCGGCTCCGTCCATGCCCGTTTCTGTCCGTATCGCCTCCGCATGCCTGCGGTTCCCCCGTTCATGTGCTTGACACCACAGATCATTCTGCGGTACAAACTCAAACACAGGCAAACGGGCCGAAAGCAACATGTACGCGGAAGAACGTCAACAGCGCATCGTCGAGCAGGCCAGGGCCCAGGGCCGGGCGGAGGTCGCCGTGCTCGCGTCCGAGCTCGGGGTCACCGCCGAGACGATCCGCCGCGACCTGACCGCGCTGGAGCGCCACGGGCTGCTGCGGCGCGTCCACGGCGGGGCGATCCCCGTCGACCGGCTCCGCTTCGAGCCGGGCCTCGCGACCCGCGACGCCGTCCGCCAGGACGAGAAGGAGCGGATCGCCGTCCGCGCGCTGGACGAGCTGCGCGACGCGGCCACCCTGATCCTCGACGCCGGGTCCACGACCTCGCGCCTCGCCGAGCTGCTGCCGTCCGACCGCGAGCTGACGGTCGTCACCGACTCGCTCGCGATCGCCACGACGCTCTCCTCCCGCACGAACGTCACCCTGCTGCTGCTCGGCGGCCGCGTCCGCAGCCGCACGATGGCCGCCGTCGGCGACTGGGCGATCGCGCAGCTGCGCGGCCTGCTCGTCGACGTCGCCTTCGTCGGCACCAACGGCGTCTCCAACGGTCGCGGCCTGACGACCCCCGACCCGGACGAGGCCGCCGTCAAGCGGGCGATGATCGCCGCCGGCCGCCACGTCGTCCTGCTGGCCGACCACACGAAGGTCGGCGACGACCAGTTCGCGCGCTTCGGCGACGTCTCCGACGTCGACGTCCTGATCTCCGACACCGGACTCGACGCCGGCACGGCCACCGAGCTGGCCGCCGCCGGCCCGCGGGTGGAGCGCGCATGATCGTCACGGTCACCCCCAACCCGAGCCTCGACGTCGCGCTGCACGTCGACGAGCTGCGCCGCGGCGAGGTCCTGCGGGCCACCGCCGAGCGCCACGACGCCGGCGGCAAGGGCCTGAACGTCTCGCGAGCCCTGGCCGCCAACGGCGTGCCCTCCCGCGCGGTCATGCCGCTCGGCGGCAGCACCGGCGCCGACCTGCTGGCGCTGCTGGCCGGGGACGCCGGGGTGGAGCCCGTCGCGGTCCGCGTCTCGGGCGCGACGCGCTCCAACGTCGGGATCGTCGAGCCCGACGGCACGCTGACGAAGGTCAACGCCCAGGGCCCGGTCCTGACCGCCGACGAGGTCGGCGCGCTGCGCGACGCGATCCTCGGCGCGGCCGACGGCGCCGACTGGGTCGTCCTGGCCGGCAGCCTGCCCAAGGGCCTGGCCGACGACTTCTACGCCGGCCTGATCGCGCCGCTGCAGGCCCTCGGCGTCCGCGTCGCGCTGGACAGCAGCGGCGTCGCGTTCGAACGCGCGCTCGGCGCCGGGCCGGACCTCGTCAAGCCCAACGTGCACGAGCTCGCCGAGGTCCTCGGCCGGTCGCTGCGCACCGTCGGCGACTTGGCCGACGGCGCTCGCGCGCTGCGCGACCGCGGCCCGCGCACGGTGCTCGCCAGCGCCGGGCCCGACGGCGCGGTCCTCGTGGGCGCGGGTGAGGCCCGCCACGGCGAGCCGCCCCCGATCGTCCCCGCCAGCTCCGTCGGCGCGGGCGACGCGATGCTCGCCGGCTACCTCGCGGCCACCGAGGGTGCGACGCCCGCCGAGACGACCCCGCACGGCCCGGTCGCGGCGCTCACCGCCGCCCTGGCCTGGGGCGCGGGGGCGGCGTCGCTGCCCGGCAGCCGCATGCCGCGGCCCGCCGACCTGCACCCCGAGGGCGTCCGCGTCCACGCCGCCCCCGACCGCGATCGCGGGCTCGAGGAGCCCGCGGACGCCCCGAACCTCCCGGAGGGCCCCGCGCCCGCCGCCCCGGCCCCCGCGGCCGCCCCCGTCGTGCCCGGCGCACCCGCGCCGAGCACCCATCCCGTCACGTCCACCGAAGGCCCCGTCCGATGACCATCACCACCGCCGATCTCGTCGAGCTGCAGCTGCCCGCCGGCATCGACCGCGCGCAGGCCACCACGATCCTCGCGCAGCGCCTCGCCGCGTCCGGCCGCGTGACGGACCAGGAGGGCTTCCTCGCCGACGTCCGCGCCCGCGAGGAGCAGATGGCGACCGGCCTGGACGGCGGCATCGGCATCCCGCACGCGCGGTCCGCCCACGTCGCGCAGGCGAGCGTCGCCTTCGGCCGCAGCGCCGACGGCGTGGACTTCGGGGCCGAGGACGGCCCCGCCACCCTGATCTTCCTGATCGCCGCTCCCGACGGGGCCGGCGCGGAGCACATGAAGATCCTCGGCAGCCTGGCGCGCAAGCTCATCCACGCCGAGTTCAAGGACGGCCTGCGGGGCGCGCCCGACGCGGCGGCCGCGGCCACGATCATCAACGACGCGGTCGCCGTCTGATGCGCATCGTCGCCGTCACCGCGTGCCCCACGGGCATCGCGCACACGTACATGGCCGCCGAGTCGCTCGAGGTCGCGGCCCGGGCCGCCGGCCACGAGATCACGGTCGAGACCCAGGGGTCCGCGGGCTCGACGCCGCTGACGGCGGAGGAGCTGGCCGGCGCCGACGTCGCGATCCTCGCGGCCGACATCGGCGTCAAGGGCCGCGAGCGCTTCGCGCACCTGCCGATCGTCGAGGGGCCGGTCAAGCGCGGCATCAACGACGCGGAGGGCATGCTGGCCGAGGCGCAGGCCGCGGTCGACGCGCAGCCGGCCGTCGATCCCGCCGCGAAGCTCGACACCTCCGGCAAGGTCCCCGCGAATCCCGCGCTGGCGTCGGTCGTGGCGCCCGGCTACAAGCCCGGCCCCGGCGCGCTCCTGCGCACCTGGCTGATGACGGGCGTCAGCTACATGATCCCGTTCGTCGCGGCCGGCGGGCTGCTGATCGCCATCTCGTTCCTGATCGGCGGCGCGTCGATCGCCACGCAGGTCAACGGCGGCACGTTCGACGGGCACACCTACAAGGAGATCTCGGACGTCACCGACATCTGGGGCCAGGTCGGCATCGCCGGCGTCCTCTACTACATCGGGAACACCGCGTTCTCGATGCTCGTGCCGATCCTCGCCGGCTACATCGCCTACGGCATGGCCGACCGCCAGGGACTCGTCCCCGGCATCGTCGGCGGCCTGCTCGCGGTCTCGATCGACGCGGGCTTCCTCGGCGGCCTCGTCGCGGGGCTGCTCGCCGGCGCCGTCGTCCTCGCGATCAACCGGATCCCGGTCCACAAGAACGTCCGCGGGATCATGCCGACGGTCGTGGTGCCCCTGGTCTCGGTGACCGTCGTCGGCATCCTGATGATCGCGGTGGTCGGCTCGCCGATCGCGTCGCTGATGGACACGATCACCGACTGGCTGAACGGCCTGAACGGCACGAACGCCTGGGTCCTCGGCGGCCTGCTCGGTCTGATGATGGCCTTCGACATGGGCGGCCCGATCAACAAGGTCGCCTACACCTTCGGCGTCGCCTCGCTGGCGTCGGGCAACCAGGACATCATGGGCGCCGTCATCGCCGCCGGCATGACCCCGCCGCTCGCGCTGGCGCTGTCGACCGTCGTCCGGCCGAAGCTCTGGACGACCGAGGAGCGCGAGGCCGGCAAGGCCGCCTGGCTGCTCGGCGCGTCGTTCATCACCGAGGGCGCGATCCCGTTCGCCGCCGCCGACCCGCTGCGCGTCATCCCGTCGCTGATGGCCGGCTCCGCCACCGCGGGCGCCCTCTCGATGGCCTTCGGCGCCAGCTCGCCGGCCCCGCACGGCGGCGTCTGGATCATCGCCCTGATCGGCACCCCCGGGCTCTGGCTGGTCGCGATCCTCGCCGGCACGGCCGTCAGCGCGATCTGCGTCTCGTTCGCCAAGACGGTGGGCCGGGCCCCGGCGGCCACGGCCACGGAGGCCGGCGCGAGCACGCCCGCGGCCTCGCTCACCACCGCGGTCCACGGCTGAGCCGCCCGCACCCACCTCGAACGCCAGGACCATCACCATGCCCCAGCTCACCGTCGCCGTCGGCTCCTCCGTCGGCCTCCACGCCCGCCCCGCGTCCCTCCTCGTCGCCGCGGCGGGCAAGGCCGTCGCCGGCGGCTCGGCCTCGTCCGTGACGATCGCCAAGGACGGCTCCGAGCCCGCCGACGCTCGCTCGATCCTCTCGGTCATCGCGCTCGGCGCCGGCCCCGGCGACGAGGTCGTCCTCGCCGCCGAGGGCGACGGCGCCGACGCCGTCCTGCAGGAGCTCGCGGCGATCGTCGCGAGCGAGGAGGACTAGGACCGTGCTGAGCCCGACCACCTCCTCGAGCGGGGCGGCCACGGCCGCGTCCTCGTCCGGCACGGGTGCGCCGGGCTCCGCGTCCTCGTCCGCCGTCCTGCAGGGCGTCGGCGTGTGCGCCGGCGTCGCGGTCGGCCCGGTCGCCCGCCTGGGCCTCCCGGCCGCCGTCCCGCACGACCTGCCCGCGCCGGACGACGTGACCGCCGAGGCCGCGCGCGTCCGCCAGGCGCTCGCCGACGCCGGCGAGGCGCTGGACGCCCGGGCCGCCGCGGCCCGGGAGCACGGCCGCGACGAGGCCGCCCAGATCCTCGACGCCCAGGCGATGATGGCCCGCGACTTCGTCCTCGCCGACCGCGCCGCGGCGCTGGTCACCGAGGGCAACGCCGGCGCCCACGCCGTCGCCACCGCCCTGGCCGGCTTCCGCTCGCAGCTCGAGGCGGCCGGCGGCTACCTGGCCGAGCGCGCCGCCGACCTCGACGGGGTCCGCGACCGCGTCGTCTCCACCCTGCTCGGCGTGCCGCTGCCGGGACTGCCCGACCCGGGGCACCCGTTCGTCCTGGTCGCCGAGGACCTCACGCCCGCCGACACCGCGACCCTCGACGTCGACGCGGTGCTCGGGATCGTCACCGCCGCCGGCGGCGCGACGAGCCACACGGCGATCATCGCCAAGTCGCTGGGCATCCCCGCGATCGTCGGCTGCCGCGCGTCCGAGGACCTGGCGGACGGCACCACGGTGCTCGTCGACGGTGCCGACGGCACGCTGCTCGTCGACCCCGCGGACAACGCGATCGCCGCGCGTCGCGACGCGTTCGAGGCCCGCCGGGCGCTGGCCGCCGCGCACTCCGGCCCCGGCCGGACGAAGGACGGTCACCCGGTCGGGCTGCTCGTCAACCTCGGCGCGGGGGAGGACCCCGCCACCGCCGCCACGGGCGACGTCGAGGGCGTCGGCCTGCTGCGCACCGAGCTGCTCTACCTCGACCGCGCGACCGCCCCCACGCTCGAGGAGCAGACCGCCGCCTACCGCGAGATCTTCGCCGCGTTCGCCGGCCGCAAGGTCGTCGTCCGCACCCTCGACGCGGGTGCCGACAAGCCCCTGCCGTTCCTGACCGACCCCGACGAGCCCAACCCGGCGCTCGGCGTCCGCGGCTACCGGACCTCCTGGCGCCACCCCGACCTGCTCGACGACCAGCTGCGCGCGATCGCGGCGGCCGTCGCGGCGGTCGAGGCGGACACCGGGGCTCCGGGGGACACCGACGCGGCGGCCGGCGCGATCGCTGCCGCCGACGTCTGGGTCATGGCCCCGATGATCGCGACGCCCGGTGAGGCCCGGGCGTTCGCGGCCGCCGCGAAGGGCCACGGCCTGCGGACGGTCGGCACGATGGTCGAGGTGCCCGCCGCCGCGCTGGCCGCCGACGCGCTGATCGGGGCTTGCGACTTCGTCTCGATCGGGACGAACGACCTCTCGCAGTACACCTTCGCCGCCGACCGCCTGCAGTCCGAGCTCGCGGGCCTGCTGGACCCCTGGCAGCCCGCGTTGCTGCGCCTGATCCAGATGGTCGGCGCCGCCGGCGCCGGGCAGGACACGCCGGTCGGCGTCTGCGGCGAGGCCGCCGGCGACCCGCTGCTCGCGCCCGTCCTCGTCGGGCTGGGCGTCACGAGCCTGTCGATGGCGTCGGGCAGCGTCCCGGACGTGCGGGCCGCGCTGGCGGCCCGCACCCTGGAGGAGTGCCGGGCGCGGGCCGCGACGGCGCT
>NZ_JBFAPC010000082.1:0-24904 GCF_040675535.1 Patulibacter sp. NPDC049589
TGAGGCCTCCAAAGATACGAGTCGGTCCTCACGCAAACGAATCCCCGAGCGTTCGCTTACCTCTCGCAAGAATCTCGGGGTGAGCTCTCGGCCCTAGCGGCCTTCTGGCCCCGGATCCGGCGGCGCACCGGCGGCGCGTCCTCGGCGTCGGCGTGCTGGTCGGACGCGACGGGCTCGTCGCGGCCGTCCTGCCCACGGCGGTCGTCGCCGCCGCGGCCGTTGCGGGAGCCGCGGCCCTGCTGGTCGTCCTGGCCGCCGCGCTGCCGGTCGCGGGCCTGGGCGTCGCCGCCGCGACCGTCGCTGCCGCCGTTCTGGCCCTGGCCGTCGCCGTTCCCGCCGCGACCCTGGCCGCCGCCGTTCTGGCCCTGGCCGTCGTCGTTCCCGCCGCGACCCTGGCCGCCGCCGTTCTGGCCCTGTTGCTCGCCCTCGCCGCCGGCTCCGCCGCCGCGGCGGCGACCGCCGCGGGAGCGCCCGCGGCGCGAGCGGCTGCGACGGGAGCCGCCGCCCTGGCCGCCCTGGCCGCCCTGGTCGCCGCCGGTCTGGCCGCCGCCCTCGAACGTCGCGGCCTCGAACTCGGTCTCGACGCCCGCGCCGACGGCGACGGGCTGCTGGTTCTGGGCGTCCTGGCTCTCTGCGCCGTCCTGCTGGGCGCCGGTGCCGTTCTGGCCGGTGCCGTTCTCGGCGCCGTTCCCGTTCTTCTTCTTGTTGCGCGAGCGCTTCTTGCGCCGCTTGCCGCTCGGGAAGTCCTTGAGCAGGTCGCGCGACAGGGCGCCGGGCTTGCGGGCCAGGCGGGTGCGCGCCTCGCGCAGCACCTCCTCGGCCTCCGGCGTGTGGGCGACGGCGGCGGCCAGCAGCGCGGCCTGCAGCCGGCGGTCGTGCTGACGCGCCGCGTGGACGAGCCGGCGGGCGTTGCGGGCGTGCGCGGCGCCCGAGGAGTTCACGAGCAGCCCGAGCAGGTGCTTCGTGGCCGGCCAGCGCTGGGCGGCGTACTCCTCGTGCATGTCCCGCGTGTACTCGGCGAGGCGCCAGATCCACGCGGTCGCCTGCTCGCGGCGGCCGATGCGGCGGTCGGCCATCGCCTGCAGCAGCACGCGGGAGGCCTCGCGACGCTCCTCGCGCGGCCACTGGCCGACGAAGTCGATCGCGGTGTCGAAGGGGTCCGCCTCGCGCAGGACGGCGATCTCCTGGATCGCGCGCATGCGCAGCTGGGCGTTCTTGTTGCGCTCGAGCGCGGTGATGAGGAATTGCCGCCGGAGCTCGCCCGAGCGGTCGAAGTTCAGCATCGCCCGACCGCGGCGCCAGTTCGTCGGCGACGCCTTCGCGCCGGCCAGGGCGGCCCACACGCGCTGCTCGCCCCAGTCGAGCTGCTCGACGGCGATCCGCCAGAGCTCGCGCTCGAAGACGAGGCGCCGGCGCTCGATGTCCGGCGTGACGGGGAGGACGCGGCGCTCGACCTTGACGCGCCGGCCGCGGCCGCGGCGGACGGGCCCGACGACGATGGCGCCGCCGCGGTAGACGTCGCGGTCCAGCAGCGAGTGCAGCGTGACGACCGGGTCGTCGTTGCTCGTCGCGGGGTGGACGAAGTCGATGACGACGCCCGCCTCCTTGCCGGGGTGGCGACGGGTCACGCGGCCGACGCGCTGCTGGTAGATGCGCTTGGACGCCGTGGGCGCCAGGTGCATGCAGATGGTCGCGCGGGGGGAGTTCCAGCCCTCGGCCAGCAGCTGCGCGTTGACGAGGACGTCGATCTCGCCGGCCTCGTAGTCGGCGAGGATCTTCGCCAGCTCGCGCTTGGGCGTCTCGCCCGAGACGGCCTCGGCCTTCATGTCGAGGGCCCGGAAGCTCTCGGCGACGTTGTAGGCGTGCTTGACGCCGGCGGTGTAGACGACGCCCGGGGTGTTGCGGAAGCGCGTCTTGTAGAGGTCCGCGATCGCCAGGTTGAAGGGCGCCTGGTCGAGCAGCTTGGCCAGCTCGTCCTGGTCGAACTCCATGTCGACCTCGCCCTTGCGCAGCGGCACCTTGGCGATCGTGCGCACGCCCGGGCCGGGCGGGATGCGCAGCGAGCGCAGCGGGGCGATGACGCCGCGGCGGGCGGCCTGCGCCAGGTCGAAGCGCGAGGTCTGCGTCGGGAAGAGGTCGGTGACGTGCCGGGCGATCAGCGCGCCCGTCGCCGTCATGCCGATGAAGATCGGACCCGTCCACGCGCGGATCGTGGCGGAGGTCTTCTCGCCCAGCGCGGTGTGGGCCTCGTCGCAGATGACGACGGTGTAGGCGCCCGAGATCTGGCCGGCGTTGCGGACGAACCACTGGTACGTCTCGATCGTGACCGGGCCGACGACCTCGTTGCCGTCGACGCCGATGTCGGCGTCGCCGAGGAGCGGCTTGCTCAGGCGCTCGCCGTAGCCGCGCGTCTGCAGCTCGGCGATGAACTGGTCGACGAGGTTGCGGCGGTGGGTGAGGATGAGGACGCCGCCGGTGCGGCAGGCCTCGACGAAGCCCATCGCGGCGACGGTCTTGCCGGCGCCCGTCGCGTGCTCGAACCAGAAGCGCTTGTGGGCGTTCGGATCGTCGAGGACGGCGGCGTCGACGTCCTCGTCGACCTCCTCCTCGAAGTCGTCGTCGTAGAGGGCCGACTCGCTCTCGGGCTCCGCGTCGGGGAGCTCCTCGAGCTCGTCCTCCAGGCTCGGACGGTCGTCCTCGTCGTCCTCGTCGTCGTCCTCCGCCGCGACGGCGGCGATGGCGTCGAACTCGCCGGTGTCGCCGGCGGGGAGGTCGTCGTCGGGCTCGTCGTCCGGGGCGTCGTCCTCGTGCTCGTCCTCGTCGACGACGACCTGCGGCGGCGGCTCGTCGTGCTGCGTCGGCTCGTCGTCCTCGAAGGAGAGGAGCAGCGCGTCGCCGTCGCTCGCGCCGGCGCCGCGGGTGCGCCGCTGTGCGTCGGCCAGCAGCGCGGCGTAGGTGCCCGACAGCGCGTCGACCTGGTGCGGGTTGAGCGTCGTCCCGTCCGCGAGGGTCGGGGTCTCGGTGTGCAGCGCCCGGTCGAGGCCCAGCAGCAGCGACCACCGGCGGCGCCACTTCTGCGACGGCACGGTGCCGCCGGCGTCGAGCTCCGCGCGGGCGAACTCGAAGGCGTGCCGGCGGATCGTCCCCGGCGCGAGGACGTCCTCGGCCGACTCGCCGTCGCAGACGAACGGCTCGTGGGCGAACGCCGCGACCCGGGCGATGTCCGCCTGGTCAGGGATCGAGGTGGCCTCGGAGACCACGACAGAGGGGCGTTGCGCCATTGCGGGCAGGGAACGGGAACTGCGGTTCTCGGGGCGACACGGACCGCGAAGGGGCGGGCGGTCGCCGGCGAGGCGAGACTGCGGGGGACGGAGGAGCGACGAACCTCGTCGCTCCCGTGCAGACGCCCGCATCGTACCTGAATCGGCGGCCGGCCCGCCCACCCCGTCGCGCCGCGCCCGGGCCGCCCGTGGCGCGGGGGGCGGGAGGGGCCGAGGTCTGCGCGGGAACGGGCGATCGCGCGGCCTGTGGCACCCTGTGGCCGAATGGCCCGTCTGCGCCCCCATCGTCGCGCCCTCGCGGCCGGCGTCGTGCTCGCGCTGATCGTCGTCGCGCTGGTCGTCGGGCTCTCCGAGGGCGGCACGGGGACCGAGGCCCCCGACGACGTCCCGACGCTCGCGGCCGCGCGCGCCGACGTCGCGGGCGCACCGACGGCGCTCGCCCGGCTCTACTCCGGCAGCGGCGGGCGGGCGGCGGCGGGCGGCGTCCCGGTCCTCGACCTCGGCCGCCCCGGCTTCCGCGACCTGCTGCGGGGGCTCCGCGGCCGGCCGGTGCTCGTGAACGTCTGGTATCCGACGTGCGCGCCGTGCGTCCGCGAGTTCCCGATCCTCCAGGCCGCGTCCGCGAGGTACGGCCGGCGGATGGCGTTCCTCGGCGTGGTCACGCAGGGCTCGACCGACGAGATCGACGCGTTCCTCAAGGAACACCCGACCGTCTACCCGCACGTGCGCGACCCCGGGAAGCGGATCGCCCGCGACCTGCGGACCGGCCAGGCCTTCCCGTCCAGCGTCCTGATCGACGCGCGTGGCGAGATCCTCGACGTGCACATCGGGGAGTACCCGAGCCCGGCCGACCTGGAGCGCGACCTCGCCCGCCTCGGGATCGGGCCCGACGACCAGCAGACGACGACCGCGCCGCGCGCGGCCGCCGCCCCGGCCCCCGCAGGAGCGACGCGATGACCGTGAACGACGAGCCCGTGGCCCTGCGCTGGGTCCGCGACGCCGCCGACCTCCGCGCCGCGCTCGCGCTGCGGCTGCGCGTCTTCTGCGACGAGCAGGGCGTCCCGCGCGAGCAGGAGGTCGACGCCTACGACGACGTCGCCCGCCACGCCGTGGCCGTCGCCGCGGACGGGACGGTGGTCGGGACGATGCGCTTGGTCGCCAGCGGCTCGATGGTGAAGGTCGGACGCGTCGCCGTCGACCGCGGGTGGCGCGGCCGGGGCATCGCCTCGGAGCTCCTGGAGCGGGCGATGGACTACGCCCGCGCGGTCCGCGCCGAGGAGCTCCGCCTCGCCGCGCAGGTCGCCGCCGCGCCGCTCTACGTCAAGGCCGGGTACCGCCAGGTCGGCCGGCCCTTCGAGGAGGCCGGGATCGAGCACGTCTGGATGGTGCGCGAGGTCATCCCGCTCCGCCGGCGCCTGCGGCACGACGCGGCCACCGGCCGGTCGACCGCCGCGGGGTCGGCCGGGACGGATCCCGGCGCGTGAGCCTGCCCGTCCTCGTCGCCGTGATGATCGCGGCGACGCTGGCCGGCATCGGGGCCGAGCGCCGCTGGCGCGCCGAGGCGGAGCGCCGCTCACGGGCGACGATGGGCCTGCTGCTGGCGTGGGTCCTGCCGGTCGTCTACTTCGTCCTCGTCTCCCGCCTGCACGTCGACCTGACGCTGCTGTCGGGGCTGGTCACCGGCTTCGTCGTGCTCGGCGTCGTCGGGACGCTCGCGTGGTTCGTCAGCTCGCGGCTCCTGCACCTGCCGCGCGCGACGGTCGGCGCGGTGGTGCTCGCGACGATCGTCAGCAACACCGGGTACTTCGGCCTGCCGCTCGTGCGGACGGTGCTCGGCGGCGACGAGCTGGGGCCCGCCGTCGCGTGGGACAGCCTGGTCGCGCAGCCGACCGTCTTCATCTCGGCGTTCGCCGTCGGCGCGGCGTTCGGCACCGTCGGCTCGGGCGAGGCCGCGGGCGGGCTCGGCCGGCTGCTCGCGTTCCTGCGCAACCCGCTGCTGTGGGCGTCCGTCCTCGGCCTGCTCGTCCCCGGCGACGCGCCGGACTGGGCGGGCGACGTCGCGCAGGTGATCATCGTCGCCGTCCTGCCCGTCGGGTTCTTCGTCGTCGGCGTGCAGCTCTCCGCGCAGGGCGAGGAGGGCTCGCTCCTGCGCGACCCCCGCGGGCGCCTGATCCCGCCCGAGGTCGGCCTCGTGATCGGCCTGCGCCTGGCGGTCGCGCCGCTGCTCGTGGCCGGGACGTCCGTCGCGCTGCTGCACCTCCCGCCCGGGATGCTGCTGCAGGCCGCGGCGCCGACGGGGCTCAACGGCATGCTCGTCGCGCACCGCTTCGGGCTCGACTTCCGCCCCGTCGCGGCCTCGATCGTGTGGACGACGACGATCATGACCGTCGGGGTCCTCGTCGTGACGGCGGTGACCTGATGCGCGTCCGGTCCGCAGGCGGTCCGCGGCGCCCGGGTATCCGGGACGGCGCCTGATGCGCGCCCTCGTCCAGCGGGTGACCGAGGCGTCCGTCGTCGTCGACGGCGAGACCGTCGCCGCGATCGGTCCGGGGCTCCTGGTGCTGCTCGGCGTCGCCCGGACCGACGACGAGGACGTCTGCGACCGGGTCGCCGAGAAGGTCGCCGGATTGCGGATATTCGCAGATGCAGAGGGCCGGATGGCCGAGCCGCTGGGCGATCGCGAGGTGCTCTGCGTCAGCCAGTTCACGCTGTACGGCGACGTCCGCAAGGGCACCCGCCCGTCGTGGTCGAAGGCCGCCCCCGGCGACCACGCGGAGCCGCTGTACGAGCGCTTCTGCGCCAATTTGCACGCGAAGCGGGGCATCTTCGGCGCCGACATGGCCGTTCACAGCGTGAACGATGGGCCGGTCACGCTGCTGGTCGAGCGCGACGCTCCGCCGACCTGAACGGAGCGGGTGGCGACAGATCGTCCGGCCCATTCCGGCGCCGCGTAGGGGGCCGCGCAAACGATTGGCCCACTGGCTAACGGTGAACCTCCGGGCCTTGTCCGCAGACTTCCCCCCGACCGGCGGGTGATGTGTCACGGTGGTGAACATCGCAGGACCGTCCGGCGCGCAGTCCGCTGCCCGCCAGGCGTACATACGCCGTCCGTTTCTCCCCCGGAAACCACGCTTGTGAGCACACCCATCGCGGCCGAACCCGGCCAGGACCCAGTCGTGCCGTCTTCGGCCGCTGCCTCCGCAGCGCCGATCGCGGCGCGTTCCCCCCTCCAGCTCTTCTGGGGCCGCCTCCGAAGGGACCGCGTGGCCATGGTCGCGCTGGCCTTCATCGGGGTCGTGATCCTCATCGCGATCTTCGCCCCGCTGATCGTCAAGGCGTTCGGGCTGCCGGATCCCAACTTCCAGAACGACGACGCGCTCAACGACTTCGGCTCGCCCGTCGGGCCGTCCGGGACGCACCCGTTCGGCGTCGACGACCGCGGCCGCGACGTCCTGGCGCGGGTGCTCTACGGGGCCCGCGTCTCGATGCTCGTCGCCGTCGTCGCGACGGCCATCACGATGCTCGTCGGCACGCTGCTCGGCCTGCTCGCCGGCTTCTACCGCGGCAAGATCGACGCGTTCCTCAGCCGCATCACGGAGCTGACGCTCGCCTTCCCGACGATCCTGCTCGGCATCGGCCTGAGCATCAGCTGCGCCGACGGCTGCAAGATCGGCCCGGGCTCCGTGTCGTTCACGCTGCAGCCCGGCCTCTGGGTCGTCGTCATCGTGATCTCGCTGACGTCCTGGCCGTACGTCGCGCGACTCGTCCGCGGCCAGGTCCTGTCGCTGCGCGAGAAGGAGTTCGTCGACGCGGCGCGCTCGCTCGGCGCGAGCGACCGGCGGATCATCTTCCGCGAGATCCTGCCGAACCTCACGGCGCCGCTGATCGTCTACGCGACCGTCCTGATCCCGCAGAACATCCTCGCCGAGGCGGCGCTGTCGTTCCTCGGCGTCGGCGTCGATCCGAGCACCCCCAGCTGGGGCGCCATGATCTCCGACGCGATCAAGATCTTCGACACCGCCTGGTGGTTCATGTTGTTCCCCGGCATCGCGCTCCTGCTCGCCGTCCTCGCCTTCAACATCGTCGGCGACGGCCTGCAGGACGCCATCAACCCGCGCACCGGCCGCTCGAGCCGCTGATGCGCACCGCCCGCACGAGCGCCCCGGCGCCGCGGCGGGCGGTCTCGGCCTTCTCCCCCGAAACCCCGATCTCTGTCCCCGACAGAAAGGACCCCTGATGCGACGACACCTCAGCGTCCCATTGACGATCGCCGCCCTGGCCACCGCCTCCATCGGCCTCGCGGCCTGTGGCGGTGACGACTCCGGCTCCTCGTCCTCCAGCTCGTCGAGCGGCAGCAGCAGCGGGAGCACCAGCTCCGCCAGCGCCCTGCCGCCCGGCGCCTACGACCCGACGCAGAAGCCGGCGGTCGGCAAGAAGGGCGGCATCGGCACGATGCTCTCGTCCTCCGACGTCGACTACATGGATCCCGGCCAGAGCTACTACCAGTTCGGCTTCCTCGTGGCCGAGACCACGCAGCGGCGCCTGTACTACTTCGAGCCCAACGACGCGACGAAGGTCATCCCCGACCTCGCCGACGGCCAGCCCGTCGTCTCCGACGGCAACACGACCGTCACGGTGAAGCTGAAGCAGAACGTCAAGTTCTCGCCGCCGGTGGACCGGCCGTTCGAGGCCAAGGACATCAAGTACGCGATCTCGCGCCTGTTCACGAAGAACTCGCCGGGTGGCTACACCAACTACTTCGACTTCATCAAGGGCGCGCCCTCGAAGCTCGTCTCGAAGACGCCGGACATCTCGGGCATCGAGACGCCCGACGCGCACACGCTGGTCTTCAAGCTGACCAAGCCGTACGCGGCGCAGCTCGTCCAGTCGTTCGTGCTCCCGTACACCGCCCCGGTGCCGGAGGAGTACGCGGCGCCGTTCGACGCGAAGAACCCGTCGACCTACCAGGACAACCTGGTCGGCACCGGCCCGTACATGGTGAAGAACAACAAGGCCGGCAAGGTCGACGGCATCGGCTGGAAGAAGACGAAGAGCATCACGCTCGTCCGCAACCCGAACTGGGACGCGTCCACCGACTTCCGCCCGGCCTACGCCGACGGCTGGAACATCAAGACCGACGTCAGCGACGCCAACGTCGCCGCGCGCCAGGTGCTCGACGGCAGCCACCTGCTGCTCGACACCAACCCGCCGGCGAACATCCTCGAGCAGCTCGCGACGAAGATCAAGGACCAGTACACGCAGACCCCCTCGGGTGGTTTCCGGTACTTCGCGATGAACACCGACATCAAGCCGTTCGACGACGTCAACGTCCGTCGCGCCGTCATCGCCGGCTTCAACCGCGACGCGGCCCGCAAGGCCCGCGGCGGCAAGTTCGTCGGCCCGATCCCGACGCACTTCCTCACCGAGGGCTTCCCGGGCTACGAGGAGGCCGGCGGCGAGAAGGGCTTCAACGTCGACTTCATGAACTACCCGAAGGGCAACGCCGAGCTCTCGGCGTCGTACTTCAAGAAGGCCGGCTACGCGTCGGGCAAGTACGAGGGCAAGCAGCAGCTCCTGATGATCGGCGCGAACGCCGACCCGGGCAAGGCGGCGGCCCAGGTCGCGGCCAACGAGTACAAGAAGATGGGCTTCAACGTCCGTCTCCGCCTCGTCCCGCAGGACGCCGTCTACAACGAGTGGTGCGGTCAGCGGACCAAGAAGGTCGCCATCTGCGGCACGGCCGGCTGGTTCAAGGACTTCAACGACGCGTCGACGCTCCTGCAGGTGCCGTTCTACGGCGGCGCGATCCCGAAGGAGAAGGGCCAGGTCTCGTACAACCTGTCCTACCTGAACGACCCCGCCGTCAACGCCGCGGTCGACAAGGCGCTGCCGACGACCGGCGAGGCGCGCCTGAAGGCGTGGGCCGCCGTCGACAAGGCGATCGTCGAGGCCGCTCCGGTGGTCCCGTTCGTCGCCGACAAGACGACGGACGTGCGGTCCAAGGACGTGCTCGGCGTGCCGAGCTCGTTCAACTCGCTCTGGGACCTGAACTTCACGTCCCTGAAGTAGCCCCGGAGTCCCGCCCGGCCGCCCGGTCCGCCCGCCCCTCGGGGTCGGCGGGCCGGGCGCCGGGCCGGGCCTTCGACCACCGCTCCGCCCCCTGACCGGAACGCACTCTCCCCGTGGCCAGATACATCATCAGACGCCTGCTCTGGACCGTGGTGACGCTCGTCGTCATCACCGCCGTGGCGTACTTCCTCTTCCGCGTCCTGCCCTCCGGCGACCCCGTCCGGGCCCGCGCCGGCAAGGCGCCGACCCAGGAGCGCCTCGACGCGATCCGGGCGTCGCTCGGGCTCGACAACCCGTGGTACCAGCAGCTCGGCGACTTCCTCTGGAACGCCGCGCACTTCGACTTCGGCCGGTCCTACATCTCCGACGCGGAGCTGCGGCCCCTGATCCTCGATGCGCTCGGCGCCACGACGTGGCTCGTGGTCGGTGCCGTGATCGTCTGGCTCTCCGCCGCCGCGATCGTCGGCACGATCTCCGCGCTGCGCCGCGGCAGCCTCCCCGATCGCGTGGCCATGGGCGGAGCGCTGGTCGCCATCTCGGCCCCGGTCTACTGGCTCGGGCTCGTCGCGCTCTACCTGTTCGCGAGCGACATCGGCCAGTTCAAGATCTTCCCCGGCGCCGGGTCCTACTCCAGCGCGGGCAACGTCCTGGACCGGGCCGAGGCGATGATCCTGCCCTGGTTCGTCCTCGCGGCCGCGTTCTCCGCGGTCTACGCCCGACTGCTGCGCTCGAGCCTGCTCGAGTCGATGCAGGAGGACTACATCCGCACCGCGCGCGCCAAGGGCCTCTCCGAGCGGCGCGTGATCTTCAAGCACGCGACCCGCTCGGCGATCACGCCGCTCGTCACCGCGCTCGGCGTCGACGTCGGCCTGCTGATCGGCGGCAACGCGATCCTCACCGAGTCGGTGTTCAACATCCCCGGCCTCGGCCGCCTGTCGTACGACGCGATCCAGCGCGGAGACGTCGCCACCATCCAGGCGACGGTGCTCTTCCTCGCCTTCTTCGTCTGCATCTCCGCCCTCATCGTGGACCTGCTCTACGCCCTGATCGACCCCCGGGTGAAGTACGAATGACCGACTCCCAGGACCCCATCACGGCGCCGGACGGCGCCCCGGACGCGACCGCCGCCCCGGCCGGCGCGGAGGCGGCGCCGCGGGCGGACGCCCCGCTGCTCGAGGTCCGCGACCTCCGCGTGGGCTTCGACTCCGAGGACGGCCTCGTGCAGGCCGTCGGCGGGATCTCCTACACCGTCGAGGCGGGCAAGACGCTCGGCATCGTCGGCGAGTCCGGCTCGGGCAAGTCCGTCTCGACCATGACGCTGATGGGACTGACCCGCTCGTCGTCCACGAAGATCGAGGGCGAGGTCCTCTTCGAGGGCCGCGACCTCCTCAAGACGACCACCGAGGACCTGCGGAAGGTCCGTGGCAACGAGATCGCGATGATCTTCCAGGACCCCCTGTCCTCGCTGCACCCCTTCTACCGGATCGGCGCCCAGATCATCGAGGCGGTCCGGGCGCACAACGACGTCACGAAGAAGCAGGCCCGGGCCCGCGCCGTCGAGATGCTCGGCCTCGTCGGGATCCCCGATCCGGGCCGGCGCGTCGACTCGTACCCGCACGAGTTCTCCGGCGGCATGCGCCAGCGCGTGATGATCGCCATGGCGCTGGCGAACGACCCGAAGCTGCTGATCGCCGACGAGCCGACGACCGCGCTGGACGTCACGGTCCAGAAGCAGATCCTCGAGCTCATGGACCGGCTCCAGCGCGAGCTCGGCACCGCGATCGTGATCATCACCCACGACCTGGGCGTCGTCGCGGAGACGGCCGACGACATCGCCGTGATGTACGCCGGCCGGATCGTGGAGCGCGCGTCGGTGCACGATCTCTTCAGCCACCCGCGCCATCCGTACACCTGGGGGCTCCTGCGGTCGATCCCGCGGCTCGACCTGCCGCGGGACGTGGAGCTCGTGCCGGTCGACGGCCGCCCGCCCAGCCTCATCGGGCTGCCGGACGACTGCTCGTTCCGGGCCCGCTGCCCCTACGCCGCCGGTTGCTGCCGGCCCGGGATGCCGGACCTCCTCGAGGCCGACGGTGCTCCCGGGCACGACGTTCGCTGCACGATGCCCCCGGAGCGCCGCGCGACGATCTGGGGCGTCCTCGCCGACGGCGGCACGCCCGAGGCGGCCGCCGAGAAGGCCGGCATCCCGCAACCGGAGGAGGTCGCATGAGCTCCGTCGCACCCGATCCCGAGCCCGTCGAGGGCGGCGTCGTCGGCGACCCCACGATCGCCGACACCACGGTCGAGGCCGTGCGCCGCGACACGCTCGGCGAGGGGGACAACATCCTGCAGGTGCGGGATCTCCGCAAGGAGTTCCCGATCACGCAGGGACTCTTCTTCAAGCGCAAGATCGACGCGGTCCGGGCGGTCGACGGCGTGTCGTTCGACGTCCGCCGCGGCGAGACCTTCGGGCTGGTCGGCGAGTCCGGCTGCGGCAAGTCCACGACCGCCCGCATGATCTGCCGGCTGCTGGACCCGACCTCGGGCCGGATCGACTTCGACGGCACCGACATCGCCGGGCTGTCGCGCAAGGAGCTCGTGCCGTTCCGCAAGGACGTGCAGATGGTCTTCCAGGACCCCTACTCGTCGCTGAACCCGCGCCAGACGATCGGCTCGATCATCGGCGCGCCCCTCGACATCCACGGCCTGGCGAAGGGCGACGGCGAGCGCAAGCGCAAGGTCCAGGAGCTGATGGACCTCGTCGGGTTGAACCCCGAGCACTACAACCGCCTGCCGCACGAGTTCTCGGGCGGCCAGCGCCAGCGCATCGGCATCGCCCGGGCGATCGCGCTCTCGCCGAAGCTGCTGATCGCCGACGAGCCGGTCTCCGCGCTCGACGTCTCGATCCAGGCGCAGATCCTCAACCTGCTGCGCCGGCTGCAGCGCGACCTCGGGCTGTCGCTGCTGTTCATCGCCCACGACCTGTCGGTCGTCAAGTACATGTGCGACCGCATGGCCGTCATGTACGCGGGCGAGATCGTCGAGCTGGCGACGTCCGACGAGCTCTACGCTCATCCCGCGCACCCGTACACCCGGGCGCTGCTCGACGCCGTCCCGACGCCCGACCCGGACGCCCGCGCCCGCCGGCTCGCCCAGCGGTCCGGGCTCGACCAGGCCGCCTGAGCGCGCCCCGGCCCCGTCGTCCGCGGCGGGGCCCGGGCGGTGGCGCCGCCCCGCGACGCCGCGCGCCGGCGCGCCGGGCGGCGGCCCGGAGCCCGCTCGCGTCATACACTCCGCCGGATGCCGGATCTCGAGCGCTTCCTGCCCCGTTACGCCGCCGAGCCGCCGCAGGACCCGGCGCCGTACGGCCGCTTCGCCGAGCGCCTCGGCACGGCCTTCCTCGAGGCCGTCGACGCGCTGGAGCCCGATCCGGACGAGCCGTCGGAGGCGAACGGCATCGGCGAGCCCGGCGAGCTGTCCTACTACCCGGACCGCACCTGGCACGGCCGGACGTTCATCCCGGTGACGACGCGCACCAGCACCGGGCTCGAGGCGTACGGCTTCGCCCGCTTCATCCCGACGGACGGCCAGGGCAGCGAGCCGTCGCAGTTCGAGGGCGAGGCGCAGGTCACCGGCGAGCTGGCCGAGGACAACGCCGACTGGCGGATCGACCTCTGCGAGACGGTCGTCGGCTCGTGGCGCGGCAACGGCGACACCGCCGCGATGACGCTCGTCTGGGGCCGGCCACTGATCGCCAAGGCGGCCTCGGCGATCGCGGAGCTCGACGGCACGATCGTCGACCGCTGCGACATCCGCGACGACCGCTTCACGCTGCTGGCGCCCGACGACTACTTCGGCGACACGCTGGAGATCGCCGTCCTCGACGCCAAGGGCAACGAGCTGGCCCGCGAGTCCCTCTACGCCGACGAGGACGAGGACGAGGACGGCGCTGCGTGACCGCCCCGCCGCTCGGGCTCGAGGAGGCGCTGCGCACGCGCCGGACCCACAAGGTCTACGGCGCCGAGCCGGTCGCCCCGGAGCTCGTCGCCGAGCTCGTGGAGCTCGCCCGCTGGGCGCCCAACCACCACCTGACGGAGCCGTGGCGGTTCCGGGTGGTCGGCCCCGCCGCGCTGGCGGCGCTGAAGGCCGCCGGCCCGGAGGACGCGGCGCCGAAGCTCGACCGGGCGCCGACGCTCGTCGTCGCGTCGGTCGTCGTCGACCCGGACCCGCGGGTGGCGGAGGAAGATCGCGATGCCGCGGCCGCCGCCGTCTACGGCCTGCTGCTCGCCGCGCACGCGCGCGGCCTGGCCGGCTACTGGCGCACCCCCGCCGTCCTGCTGGAGCCCGCCGGCCGCGCGGCGGTGGGCCTCGCCGACGACGAGGTCGCCCTGGGCCTCGTCCACCTGGGCCCGCTCCGCCAGGAGGTCCGCGTCCCCGAGCGCCGGCCCGTCGCTGAGATCCTGGAGTTCCTCGCGTGAGCACCCGCTCCCGCGCCGCCCGGCTCGTCGCCGTGGGCCTGGCCGGCGCCGCGGCGGTCCTCGGCGTCACCGGCTGCGGCCAGGCCGGCGAGTACGGCCCGGACGACCCGCGCTCCGCCGTCTCGCAGCTCCTCAACGCGTCGATCTCGCAGGCCAACGGGCAGCGGGCGTGCTCGCTGCTGACGGAGGCCGCTCGCACGCGCCTGGCCGACGGGGTCGCGGGGTCCTGCCGGCAGGCGCTCAACGCGTCGGTCAGCTCGATGCCCGGTCCCTACTCGTCGACGGACGACGCCGGGCGGGCGACCACGGACCTGCACATCGACGTCGTCTCGCAGGACGCCGACCACGCGAAGGTCACGGCGCGCCGGGGCGACAACCGGGCGTTCGTGTTCACGGTCGTCCGCCTGGACGGCGCGGCGCTGACCGCCGACACGGAGGCCAACCAGGACACCGTCGGCGGCAAGATCGACACCGATTGGCGCGTCGACACCGGCGAGAAGCAGCTCGTCGAGGTGGCGCCGGCCACGGAGTCCGACCCGCCGCCGACCACGACGACGGCGCCGACGCCCGCGGGCTGACCGGCCGGCCGCTGGCCGGCCCGCGGACCTCAGGCGCTGACGAGCAGCCAGGGCCGCTCGGCGTCGTCGTCCAGGCGGAAGACCCAGTGCTCGACGCGCGCCTGCTCCTTGGTGCGGGAGCCCTCGACGACGGCCTGGGTGTCGCGGTCCTCGCGGTACCAGCGGGCGTGGTGGCGGACCGACACCTCGATCCGCGGCGGGGCGGTGGAGCCGTCGACGCGGTCGATGACGACCTCGTCGATCCGGGGGCCGCGGACGACGGTGCGGATGCGGTCGTCGCCGCCGTAGAGCAGGCGCTGCATCGCCTCGGGCGTCGCGGCGCGCTCCAGCGCGGTGTCGCTGCCGTCGATCGCGGTCGTCCAGGCGCCGACCGCGGCGCGGACCGCGGCGGTCAGGACGTCGGGGCTGAAGCGGTCGTCGACGAGCGCCAGGTCCATCGCGACGACGCGGGCGTCGTCGCTGAGGCCGGCGGGGACGAGCTCGGCGACCGCGACGGCGTCGCCGGCGGTGTCGGCCGTGGCCAGCTCGGTGCGGGTGCGGTCGCGCAGCGTCGGGTCGACGTCGGGGCGCGCGACCACCGGGGCGCTGAGGTTGTGGTCGCCCTCGCCCTCCTCCTCGATCGAGACGAGGATCCAGCGGCCGTCGCGGCGGCCGAGCGTCCAGTACTGCGACAGCGTGACGTCGGGGCCGGTGGCGCCGTTCTCGTAGAGGGTCTCGCCGCGGCGGGTCTCGACCCAGCTCTGGGCCTGCGCGCGGATGTGGACGACGACCTGGTCCTGGTCCTCGCCCTCGAGGTTGGTGAGCCCGACGATCTGGACCTTCGGGGCCGCGCTGACGCCGGCGTGGGCGTGCCACCCGCGGCGGTCGAAGTCGTCCAGGCGGCGCGTCCACTCGCGCAGCAGGTCCGGGCCCACCAGGTGCGCGAGGCGGTCGCGGTCGCGGGTGTCCCAGGCCTCCTGCGTGTCGACGACGAGCCCGGCCGCCGCGGCGCGGACGTCGTCGGGGTCGAACGCGGAGTCCTCCATCGCGGCCTCGAGGGCCGCCGGCATCACGGCGGCCTCGCGGGCCTCCCGCTCGCGGGCGGTCGCCCGGCGCTTCGTGGCGGTCGCGCCGCTCTCGAAGCCCTTGAGGATCTTGGGCAGCAGCCAGATCGCGAGGACCGCGATCACGATGATCACGAGGACCGCGCCACCGCCGCCGACGGGCAGGAAGAAGAACCCGCCACCGCCGCGGCCGCCGAAGCCGCCCCCGCCGCCGGAGAACCCGCCACCGCCGCTGGAGCGCCCGCCGCTGAAGCCGCTCGAGCCGCGCCCGGCGAGCGCGAGGATCGCAGGGTGCGCCAGAACGGAGGAGAGCATGCCCACGAGCATCGCACGCCGGGGCCTCCGGCGCCGCGGTCGGTGGCGTGTTGCCGCTCGCCGCGCGGATGTTGGCGCCTTGCCTGCGTCAACACGACCCTGTTCTCGGTGCTGCTGGCCGTCGTCGTCCTGGCCGGCGTAGCGGTCTCCACTGGCACCGCCGATCCGGGCGGTCATTCAGCCGCCACCCGAACGGCCACGTCCGAGGCTCCGCTCGCGCCGCTCGATTCGAGCGAGCTGATCGACCAGCAGCGCCGTGACGACGCCCGTCGCAGGAAGAGCACGGCTCGCAATTCCCATCGAGATGCAGATCTCACGGACTCCGAAGCCGTCTCGACGCTGAAGCGCCGGATCCCGGGCTTCATGGGACGTCGCCTCGCTCCGTCGCTCTCGGGCGCTAGGGGCAAGACGGTCCGGCGGTACCTCGGCGCGAACCGAGCGATCGTTCGCGAGGACGGAAAGAACGCGCTGGTGCAGTCGATGGTGCCGCTGCGGCTCCGGCCCGGGGGAGACCCGAAGAAGGATCCCGAACCAGTCGACGCCGCGATCGTCCCCGACGGCGCCGTTCTACGCCCGAAGAACACGCCCTCCGTGTTCGAGCTCGCGCCAGCCACCGACTCGCAGCACGATCTCGCGGACCGGTCCGTCCTGCGGTTCCCGAAGGCGAAGTTCGGGATCCGCCTCGCCGACGGCGCCGACGGCGCCGCCGGAGGCAAGACGATCGAAGACAAGATCGTCTACCCGAACGTCGGGAAGGACACCGACCTCGTACTGGCGAGCATCGCGACTGCCGCCCAGGCGCTGTACGCGCTCCGCTCGTCCGCGGCGCCGGAGGACATCGCCTTCGAGGTCACCGGGCCTCAGGACATCGCGTTGCGGGAGGCGAAGGGCCGCCTCGGCATCGAGGTCGTTCGCGACAGGAAGGTCATCGGACGGATCCAGGCCCCGGTCGCGTTCGATGCCACGGATCGGCGCGTTGTCCTCACGTGGGCCATCGATGGCCGCAAGGTCAGGATGCATGTCGCTCACCGGCACGACGACGTTTTTTACCCCGTGATGGTAGACCCGGTTGTCGTCGACGACCAGCGGTTCTGGGTCTCCAACGGGGCGCTGGACTTCAACGGCTGGGCATGGCGCAGCACGGACGGCAACGGCTCGTTGTTCCCCCACGTCATGGGGTACGGCTTCTACGGGACGGGCCTGACGATCTATCAGGACAGCACCAAGACCTACCCGGCCGGCTCGCGTGGCCAGTGGCAGTTCGCGGCCTCCGGCGACCCAGCGCACCCGACGGAGATGGCCCACATCTCGTCTGCCGACTTCGGTTACACCGCACATCTTCCGGCCGCCGGAACCGGAAGCTGCATGTTCCAGAGCATCGCCTACCAGTCCGGTACGAGCTGGATCCCCGAGCCGCAAGGCTCATGGCGCGTCGCGACGCCCGTCGGTCAGCCGATCCTGACCCAGGCCGCATACGACCCGACCTACGGGTTCTACAACTGCAACACCGAGGGCACGTACGGGAACGTCACGACCTACAAGTACCGCACGCACTGCCTGAACAACCCGTGCCCGATCGGCGGCCTGGACACCACCCGCGGACACGCCGGCAACGCGGCCGTCCTCACGATGCTCGCCGGCACCGGCAAGAGCACGCAGAACGGTCTCGTGTTCATGGGCGCATCGCTCATCACGCAAGGTGACCAGACGCTCCCGAACACCACCGGAAGCGCGACGAACACGAACTGGATCGACGGCCCGGCAACGATCAACGCCACCGGCACGGACTACGGATTCGGACTGACCGACCTCACGCTGACCGGCCCCGACGGAGCGATCGCGTCGACGCCACAACAGAACTGCGACCGCTCGGCGCTGCCCGCAACGCCGGTGGACACGCCCGGCAGCCCGAACCGAGGGGACCGCAACAACAAGTGCGCGTTCTCCCTGACGCAGGGCATCACGGTTCCGGCCAACGCGAACACGCAGGGTAAGAGCGTTCAGGCCGTCAGCACCGACCTGGCCAACAACACGCGTACCGCCTCGATCCCCACGAAGATCGACTTCAGTCCGCCGACGGCGACGATGCTGTCCAACGTGATCCTGCGCCCGGGCGGCACCGGTGACGCGACGACGAAGACGTTCAGCGTCCGGCTCGCGGACCAGTACTCGGGCGTGAAGAACGTCACGATCGCGATCGACGGCGGCACGCCCGAGACGATCACGCAGCCGACCTGCACGGCTGCGCAGTGCCCCACCAGCTACGACGTCGCGCTGCCCGCGGCGAGAATCGCGAAGCTCACGACCGGCAACCACCGCGTCGACGTGATCGTCGACGACGCGATCCCCCAGGGCACCGACGCCGCGTTGAAGCTCCGCCACCACCTCCAGCAGAGCTTCGACTTCGTCGTCTTCCAAGACGCGGGCACCACGCTGCCTCCCGGCACCGACAACGTCGGACGCAAGATCCAGGGCGGCCTCGGCTTCGAGGACTTCTACACCTACGACACGACCCCCACCGGCGCCGGGAGCAATCTTCGCGTCAACCTCGCCACCGGCGGCACGAGCTGGGCAGTGACCCCGGTCTCCAACCCCGGCATCGGCCTGGACAGCGTCTTCCGGCTGACCTACAACAGCTACGAGCCCGCCGGTCTACTCCCGGGGCTCCTCGGCACCGGCATCACCGGCTACAACCAGACCGGCCTCGGATTCAGCGCGCAGCTGGGCTCCATCACGCGCGTCAACGAGCCGCTGTGGTTCGAGACCGACCTCGGTCTGCCGCTCGGCCAGGCCGACCTCCCGACGGCGGTCAAGCGGATCGTGATGACCGACGGCGACGGCACGCAGCAGGAGTTCAAGCGCAACTCGCGTCCCGGCGTGCAATTCGATCCGCCGCCGGGGGTGGAGCTGAAGTTCCGTCTGTTCTCGTCGAGCGACCCCACCAGGCGGTGGGCCGCCACCCGGCCGGACGGCACCACGTTCTTCTTCGACTCCGACGGACTGCCGAGCTTCACGAAGGATCGCCACGGCAACCAGATCAAGATCCACTACGCGACCTACATGGCACTGAACGGCTGCGGGTTCGTGCTCACCTGCAACAAGCGCGTCGACCGCGTCGTCGATGCCGCTGGCCTGAACCCCGACGGGACCGAGAACGCGTCTGCTGACGCCCGCGCCTGGACGGTCACCTACGACGCGCAGAACCACATCACGCAGATCCAGGACCGCAAGCGCTTCGAGACCGGCAACCCGCAGGACCGCCCGCGACGCATCACGTCCCTGGGCTACAACACCGACACCGGCCAGCTGACGTCGATCAACGAGGCCGCGAACGCCCCGGCGGGCCAGCCGAAGCGGACGTTCACGCTTGGCTACGACCCGCAGACGAAGTATCTGACGTCCGTCCGGGACCCCAACGAGAAGACCACGAAGGTCACCTACGGCCAGCCTCCGCAGGACCTCACCGGGCTGCTCGGCGAACTGCTGGGCGGCACCGGGCTGTTCCAGAACCTCCGGCCGGTCCAGGGCATCGAGGACCGTGCGTCGATCTCGGGCAATCGGGTCACGAAGTACTCCCTCGTCGCCGACGGAACCGGTCACAAGGCCTATGTCCGTGATGCGCGCAACAACGTCGATGAGGTCAAGACCGACTCTCGCGGCCGCATGACGCAGCTGACCCAGGGCGCCAGCGACAACGATCCGACCACCACTGAGGTCATCCCGGCCGTTCCGCGGGTGACCGGCCAGACGTGGACGGGCGACAACTACGTCAGCTCGACGTCGCAGGGCGTCGGCACCACCCAGCAGGTCAGCACCGACTACAGCTGGGGCACGCTCGGCGAACTGCAGACCGAGATCGAGCACTCCGGCGCGCCGGGCACGAACCAGACCCCCAGCGACACCTCGCGCACACGCTCTTGGGGATATCAGCGCACCGCCGGCACCGTCCTCGCTCAGGACAACCAGGACTCCGGCGACGACGGCAAGTTCGTCTACGACGTGACGTCCGAGACCGACCGCCGCGGCAAGACCACCACCTACGGCTACGGCACCCCGACAGAGGCGCCTCTCGGGGACGTGCGCACGATCGACAAGGACGCGTCGACGCACGACCACCAGGAGCTCACCTACAACGCCCAGGGCCTCCTGACCACCCACCTCCAGAACGTCTGGAACGGCGTGGCGAACAAGCCGACGTTCAACGGCTCGGAGAACGCGACACAGACAGAGCGGTGGCAGGACTTCGACCAGAACGGCGACGCCGGCACCTACAAGGATCAGCGCGACAAGGTCACGCGCATCGGACACGACGAGGTCGGCAACACCACGTTCGTCGCCGACCCGCGGTCTCCGTACTCCCTCGCGATCGACGCGACACCCCCGCGCGCCGCGCCTCCGGCCGGTCCGGAGGCCCCAGCCGCCCGCACGACGAACGCTGTCGCCAACCTCGGGCCGGTACGGACCGAAGCACAGAAGACCGGGGAGGCGTTCACCGCCCGATGGACCTACGACGCGCTGGACCGCCAGGTCACGCAGGCGATCCCGAAGCGCTCCAGCGCGAGCACCGATGGCACCGACCGCTTCCGCATCACCGCGACGACGTTCGACCTCAACGACAACGTCACCAGCGAGCTGGACGGCACCAACCAGGTCAGCACGAAGGTCTACACCGCCACCGACAAGGTCAAGCAGGGCAGCACCCCGTCGGTCGATCACTACGCGCCCGCCGGGTCCAACGGCGAGCCGGCGTCGACATCCGAGGCAGAGGTCACGAAGTACGCCTACGACGTCGTCGACAACGTCGTCGAACGCGCTGACCCTCTGGGCACCCTCGGCCAGTCGGGGCACCACACCCTGTGGACCTACGACGAGTTCGACGAGCCGATCGTTCAGCAGCAGGACCACGCTGTGCCGACCCCGGCACCGAACCCCAATCCGACACCGGCCACGCTCGTGCAGTCCCGGACCTATGACGTGCGCGGCAACGTGATCGGTGAAGCCGACGCCAACGGCAACGCCGCCAACCCGACGACGACCCCCGCCGCGAATGCTGCGGACCCCACCAAGCAGCGCACCGCGTACGAGTGGGACCCGTTCGATCGATTGAAGAACTCGACGGACAACCCCAACCACGGCATCTCCGGCATCGACCGGAACCTCAAGACCAGCTACCTGTACGACGCCGAAGATCACCTCCTCGAGAAGACGAGCCCCGGTGGCCGCAAGGAGAAGCAGACCTACGACGACGCCGGCCGACTGACGAGCCGATCCGAGCCGTTCGGCTACACCGGGTCGAGCACCACGTCGTGGGCGGAGACCACCTGGGCGCTCCGCGCTGACGGCACGCCCTATGCGTCGACCGCGCCGCGCGGAAATGACGGCGGAGCCGGCGGGTTCGTGACGCGGATGTCGTACTACGACACCGGTGAGCTGAAGTCCCGGCAGCTCCCGCGCCGCGCCGACCACCAGTACGGACCGACGCTGCACGTCGACTACACGATCAACGACGTCGGCGACCCGATCGCGGTCACCGACGCCCGCACCGAGGACCTGACCAACACGTTCCTGGACACCGGCGAGCTGGCGACCACGACCCGGCCGTCGTGGTGGGTCTACGACCAGGATCAAGGCACCGTCCGCGAACGCACCGACGACGACCCTACCCCGAAGACGATGACCGAGGCCGACCTGCCCTCGGAGTCCAGCCACGGCGACCTCGGCAAGGTCGACCCGGCCGACCTGCCCGACGTGCTGCCCGCGAAGGGCCTGACGAAGCTCGACTACGACGACGAGCTGCGCCTGACGTCCGTGGAATCCCGCGACGACAACGCCGCCTCCCCAGGGTCGATCACGCAGACGATGTCCTACGACCAGGTCGGTCGCCCGACCGGCCGGACGATGCCACTCACGGGCTCGACGTCGATCCGCCTGCGGTGGCAGTACGACGCCAACGGCAACATGCGTGCCGCCTACGACGGCCGAAACGCCGCCAGCCTCTCGTACTACGACGACTACGATCGCAAGGTCACCCAGACCGATCCGGAGAACTGCAAGCTCACCGACTCCGGCTGCGAGCGACCGAAGACCGAGCAGGGCTACGACCAGAACGGCAACGTGCTCTGGGAGAACGCGCCGGCCGCCAACGACCCCAGCGCTCAGAACACCGGGGCGACGACCGGCCGGACATCAACGACCTACGACGCCGTCGACCGCCCGTACACGACGACTGACGCATCCGGGTCCACGACGACGACGGAGTACGACGCCGACGGCCTGGTCTCGAAGTCCTACGCACCCCGCGCTGCCCTGGAGACCACTCAGGCAGGCAAGGACCGCTACGCGACCTCGTTCGTCTATGACGGCGCCGGCCGGGTGACCAACCAGACGGCCAAGGCGACCGACACCGCCGGCCCCCAGACGCTGGTCACGGACACCACGTACGACCGTGACGGCAACATCATCCGCGTCGAATCTCCTGGCGCCCAGAAGAGCTCCAGCGACGGTGGTACCCCGCCGCAGCGCGTCCAGACCCGTCAGTACGACGGTCGGGACCTGCCGTGGTCCACGACGATCGGCACCGGCGCGAACCGCCACACGACGATCACCGAGTACGACGGCAACGGCTGGCTGCGGCGCACCGTCAAGCCGCGCGGCGTCAACGACGACGTCAACCCCCCGCTGCCGACCAACGACGACGCCCAGACACCCTTCGGCGGCAACCAGAATCGCAACGCCGAGACCCTCGAGTACGACCCGGGCGGCCTTCTCACGGCCCGAAACCTCCCTTGGGGTGACGGCGACCGCGCCGAGCTCGACGCGGACGCCAAGCGCTGGCGCCAGGAGTTCTCGTACACGCCGCGTGGCGTCCTGAAGACCGTGACCGGCGTCTTCGACAAGAAGGGCACCGGCACCGGGACGCCCGACCACACGACTTCGGTCACGACCAACGATGCCGGATGGCCGACGCAGACGGTCAGCCACGACGAAGGCAGCAGCACATCCACCGACGTCACGTTCGACTACAGCTACGACCAGCAGGGCAACCAGCTCACCTGGAACGCGGGCAGCGGCCGCAAGATCCGCCGCGGGTACTTCCCGTCCGGTCAGATGTCGTACCGCTGCGGCGTCCGGGACAGCGGCCCGGGCACCTCCGAAGAGCAGATCTACAGCTACAAGTACGACCGCTCCGGAGCGCTCACGAACGTCACCGACTGGAACCATCACCAGGTCGCCGACAACGGCCTCTGTGATCAGAAGGCCGCCACGGGCGCGGACGCAGCCGACAACCTCGGCAGCCAAGTCACACGGATCGGTCGCGACAAGGCCACCCGCCCTCTCACCGTCGACGAGAAGTACTCCCCGACCGCAGATCGTGGGAAGGACACGATCTACAGCTACAAGACGGGCACGCCGAACCTCATCCACACGGTCCGCACCGACGGTCTGCTCACCAGCGCGACCGGCGCCTACAGCGGCGGCACGCAGAGCACCTTCGAGTACGACGAACAGGACCGCAACACCAAGGTCACCGTCGACTCCGACATGCCGGCGGCGACCAAGCCGGCCAACCGCGTTACCGACATCAGATTCTGGCCGTCGGGCGACCAGCGCGAGATGCTCAAGCCCGCGGTCGCCGGAACGAGCCGCACGAAGGAGAGCCGGTACTACGACACCGCCGGCCTGATCTCGCAGCGGACCGTTGACCCCGCAACGGGCACCAGTCGCTCGACGGACTACACCTACGACGTCAACGGCAACCGCACCCGCGACGAGCGCGGCGGCACCTCCGCTGGCCCCGGGTACGTCTACAACGCCCGCGACCAGCTGACGTCCTGGACCCGTTCTCGGAACGGCGCAGCGCCGGCGGAGACGGAGAAGGACCCGTACAAGCAGGTCACCTACACCCTCGACGGGTCCGGCCGCCAACTCGGCACGCACCAGATCATCCGTGCGGACCGCGACGACGACCTGTTCAGCAAGATCACCACGGACGTCGTCACCACCAACACGTACGTGGGCGATCGCCTGACGAAGACCGACCGTGCGCTGAAGATAGCCAAGGCGTTGCCGATCGTGGAGATCCCGGTCCAGCTGACCGACGACTACCAGACCGACTGCTACGCCTACGACGCGATGGGCTCGCAGACCGTCGCGATCCGCCACACCGACACGCTCGTCACCGGGATTCCGCACACCACCGTCACGTGCCCGACGGACATCAAGGCGCAGGACAACTGGCGGACCGAGAACCAGAACACCTTCGACACGTTCGAGCGGCTCGTCGCGTCGCGTCAGCGGACCCACCCTGATGGCAATGGCAACGACACGGGGACCCTCAAGAACAACGAGGCGTACTGCTACGACGCGCTGGATCGTCGTGACCGCAAGCTCACGGACCTCAGCGCCAGCCAGGATCCCGGGGAGGGTGACGACAACCCCACCGCGTTTCAGAAGGCGCGGGCGGCTTGCACGCAGAAGCAGGACACAGACGTCGGCGTCTACGACTTCAGCTATCTCGGCCTGACCGAGCAATTGACGCGCGAGAATCGCTCCACCGGTGTGCAGACCTACGAGTACGACGCCACCGGCAAGCGCCTCGGCCGTCTGAAGGCCGAGAGCACCGGAGCGCCGACGTGGCGCGCGTACGACACCGACGCCCAGGGCACCGTCGTCGGCCTTGAGAAGTCCGACACCGGCGACACCACCCCCGACGACGACGGCAAGAAGAACACCTACGACATCGACCCCTACGGTGATCCGGTCGGCTCCGACGACGACGACCTGTCCGCGGATGCGAAGTCCAACCCGTTTCAGTACCAGGGCTTCTACAAGGACCAGGACACCGGCAACTACGACATGCAGGCGCGGGCGTATCGGCCGTCGGTCGGGCAGTTCCTGCAGCAGGACCGGTTCGCGGATCCGCAGGGTGATCTCGCGCTTGCCGCCGATCCGTTGACGTCGTCGCGCTACGCGTTCACCGCCGCAAATCCGTCGACCAGGAGCGAGTACAACGGGCACGACTCCCTGCTTGGTCCCGCGGTTGACGCGTGTCCCGCGTCAAGATCTCTCGCACACCTGTTAGTTGAGCCCGGCGGTCCCGCGGAGACGCGGCTGGCGGCTCGCGAAGGGCGCCCGGAGGGCGA
>NZ_JBFAPC010000083.1:0-24791 GCF_040675535.1 Patulibacter sp. NPDC049589
CGCTTGGTGTCGATGACCCAAATCCCGGACGGTGCGATCGCGATGTGATCGATGTTTGCGTGCGTCCGCGGGACGCGGCGGTCGTGCAGCACGACTACCTTGATCGTCAGCGTGTAGCGGCCCTTCTTGCCGGTCTTCAGGGTCACGGTCAGCGTGCCCTTGGAGCTCAGCGTGCCCTTGGCCGAGACGGACTTCGCGCCCTTGGCCTTGCGCTTGGCGGAGACCGTGACCTTGCCCTTGCCGAAGCGCTGCAGCTTCAGCGTGACGCGGACGCGGTTCTTCTTCGCGCCGGTGCGCTTGGCCGAGACGGTGACCTTGCCGACCGTCTTCGCCGGCTTCGGTGTGGTGGGCGTCGTCGGGACCGTCGGGGTCGTCGGCGTGGTGGGCGTCGTCGGGACCGTCGGGTTCGGGATCACCGGCGCGGCGGGCGGCGTCAGGTCGAGCGCGACGAGGGCGGAGTCCTCGTTCGCCGCGTCGGCGGCGGCGAAGCCGCTGTAGCCCGAGGCGACGACCTTGTAGCCGGTGCCCTTGGCGATCGTCGCGCCCCAGAGCGCGTCGGCGGTGCCACCGAGGTCGGTGACGACGGCGCCGGTCGGGGAGACCGAGGTGTCCGGCGTCCCGTCGGCCTTCAGGACGAGCGCGAGGGCGTCGGGGCCCGACTGGCCGAGCGCGACGATGCGGTCGTCCGGGAGGACCTCGATGTTGCGGCCGTTCTCGCTGTAGTGGCCGGCCGGCGTCGCCGGGTCCGCGCCCGGGACGAGCCGGTCGTAGTCGACCAGGCCGTTGGTGCCGAACGTCTGGTCCCAGGTGCCGTTGGTGTTGAAGCGGAACACGAGGACGTCGGACCCGTTGTTCGGGTTCGTGTCCCGGGCGCCGTAGCCGACGACGACGTACTTGCCGCCCTGCAGCTTGATGCCGTAGGCCTCGGCGCGGCCCGTCGCGCCGGCCACGTTCGCCGTCGCCACGCCGTTGGGGCCGAACGTCGTGTCCGGCGCGCCGTTGGCGTCGACCCGGATCAGGAACGGGCGGTTCTGCCCGCCGACCGGGCCGTACGCGGTGGTGACGTACTTGCCGTCCGCCAGCAGAAGCCCGCGGCGCGGGTTCTCGTTGACGTTGACGTCGGGGTTCGTGATCGGGGCCAGGCCGCCGGTCCCGAACGCCGGGTCCAGGACGCCGTTGGCCTTCAGCTGCGCGATGACGATGTCGCGGTCCAGGCGCGCCGGCGTGGACGAGTCGACGCCCTTGGACAGCGTCAGGAGGATCTGGCCGTCGGGGCGGACCACGACGTTGTAGCCGGCCTGGTCGGAGCTCAGCGTCGACGCCGAGCCCGTGCCGGGGATGACGTTGCGGCCGTCGCTGAGGTCGATCCGCGTGATGCCGTTGGTGCCGAACGTCGAGTCCAGCGTGCCGTTGGCGTTCAGGCGCGCGACGTAGGGGTCGATGTCGCGGCTGTCCGGCTTGCTGCCGTTCTGGACGGTCTCGGCCTGGCCGAGGACGACGATCTTGCCGTTCGGCTGCACGCCGATGCCGCGGGCCGTCTCGCCGGCGCCGGTGGGCGCCGCCTGGGCGGGGTTGCCGTTGATGGCGGGGCCGGGGAGGAACGGGCCCGGGGCGACGTCGACGACGGCGAGGCCGCCGTTGCCGAAGGCCGCGTCGAGCTGACCGTTCGGGAGCGTCTTCGTGATCGCGAAGGCGCGGTTGGTGCCGGAGACCGTGGTGTAGCCGGCGTTGTACGTGCCGCCGTCGGGAGCGGGCGCGGACGCCTGGTAGCGGTCGGACGCGACGGCGGACAGCGGCGTGAAGCTCACGCCGGCCGTGCCGAGGGTGGTGTCGAGGCCCGCAGCGCCCGCTGACGTGGCGAGCCCGAGGGTGAGGCCGGTGGCGAGGAAGGCCACCGTGCCGGCGGTGCGACGTTGCATCGCGATCTCTTCTGCTTGGGGGGCGAACCCGATGTCCACCCAGGTGGCGGGCACCCTAACAAGGTTTGCCTAACGAGGCATGCCTAATTAAGGCAAGCCGAAGAATCGTGCGACCCGAATCGAAGCGTTCCCGCACGCCAGATCGGGCCGCGGTCCGCTTCGGCGCACTCGCGATACCCGTGGCGCTCTCGCGCCACGGTGCCGCACAGATCGATGGTCCGCTCCGCCCGTCGGCACCGGACGTGGCGGCGAGACCGCGGTCTCGCGGCCCCGCCGTCCGGTGGGTCAACCCCACAACGATCCCGGGCGGCGCGGGCGGCCGACGACGACGCTCAACGCCGCCGCTGGTGCCACTCGTTGAAGAGCAGCCACATCAGGTAGACGCCGCCGACCGCGCCGGTCATCACGCCGACCGGGAGCGGGGTCGCCGGCCAGAGCCGCTGGGCGGCGAGGTCGCTGGCCGCGAGGAGCAGGGCGCCCATGACCGCCGACGGCAGCAGTCCCGGGCCGGTCGCGCGGGTCAGGCGGCGGGCGAGCTGCGGGGCGGCGAGCGCGACGAACGCGACCGGGCCCGTCGACGCCGTCGCGACCGCCGCGAGCGCCACGCCCACCGCGACCAGGGCGATGCGCGAGCGGTCGGTGCGGACGCCCAGCGCGGCGGCGGTGTCGTCGCCCATCTCGAGCATCCGCAGCGACCGGCCGGCGACCAGGGCGCACGGCAGGAGGATCAGGAGCGCCCCGCCGACCGGCAGGACGTGCTCCCAGCCGCGGCCGTTGAGGCTGCCGACGAGCCAGAGCCGGGCGCTCTGCGACGTCTCCAGCGTGACCTTCGTCAGCAGGAACGCGGTGGTCGACGCGAGCAGCGTCGAGAAGCCGATGCCGATCAGGACGATCCGGTAGCCCTGCGTCCCGCTGGCCCGGGCGGCGAGCAGCATCACCGCCGCCGCGACGACGAAGCCGCCGACGATCGCGCCGCCGGCCACCGCGAGCGTCCCGCCGCCGAAGACGGCGATCTGGAGGACCGCGCCGACGGCGGCGCCCTGCGTGAAGCCGATGACGTCCGGGCTGCCCAGCGGGTTGCGCGTCAGCGACTGGAAGATCGCGCCGGCGATGCCCAGCGCCGCACCGCAGAGGACCGCGTCGAGCACCCGCGGCAGCCGCAGCTCGGTGATGATCACGTCGGCGCCCGGGGGCCCGCCGCCGAACAGCGTCTGCAGCACCTCGCCGGCGTTCAGCGGGTAGTCGCCGGTGCCGACGCTGAGCACGCCGACGACGAGGACGAGGACGATCAGCAGCCCCGCGACGAGCACCGAGCGGCCGTCGACGCGCAGCGAGATCCGGTCGCCCTGCAGGCGCAGCACGCGGCCCGAGGGCGCGCGGCCGGGTCCGGGACCCGTGGACGCCGGCCCGGCGGGCGGCGTGGCGGTCGGGGCGCTCACAGCTGCGCGATCCGGCGGCGGCTGACGAGGGCGATGAAGAACGGCGCGCCGATGAACGCGGTGACGACGGCGACCTGGACCTCGGCCGGCGGGTCGATCAGCCGGCCGATGACGTCGGCGACGAGCAGCAGCGCCGCGCCGAGCACCGCGGAGTACGGCACGATCCAGCGCTGGTCGGGGCCGGTGATCGCCCGGGCGATGTGCGGGACGGTCAGGCCGACGAAGGCGATCGGGCCCGCGGCGGCGGTCGCGGCGCCGCTGAGCGCGGTGATCGCCAGCAGCGACAGGGCGCGGATCCGGCCGGGCTTCGCGCCCAGCGCGCGGCCGGTGTCGTCGCCGAGCGCCAAGACGTTCAGCGACCGCGTCAGCAGCAGCGCGAGGACCAACCCGGGCACGATGAACAGCGCCATCTGCCGAACCAGCGACGCGTCGCGGCCGCTGAGCGAGCCGACCTCCCAGTAGCGGAACTGCTCGAAGACCTGGGGCTTCAGCAGCACCATCGCGGAGATGAACGCGGTCAGCGCGGCGGTGACGGCGACGCCCGCGAGCGCGAGCCGCACCGGCGACGCGCCCGACCCGCCGCCGGCGCCGAGCGCGTAGACGACGAGCGAGACGACGGCCGCGCCGAGGAACGCGAACCACACGTAGCCGGACGGGGCGGTGACGCCGAGCGTCGCCATCGCGATCACGACCGCGGCGGCGGCGCCCGCGTTGACGCCGAGCAGGCCCGGATCGGCCAGCGGGTTGCGGGTCAGCGCCTGCATCAGCGCGCCGGCGACGCCCAGCGCCGCGCCGACGAGCAGGCCGAGGAACGTCCGCGGCACGCGCAGCTCGCGGACGATCTTCTCCGTCGGCGTCGTCGCGTCGTGCCAGAGCGCGTCCCAGACCTCGTGCGGCGGGATCGTCCGCGCGCCGACGGCGACGCTCGCGATCAGCGCGGCGAGCAGCACGGCGACCGCGACGAGCAGCCCGAGGGCCCGGACCGACGTCGTCCGGCGACGGGCGGCGGACTCCGGCGGGGAGGCTGCTGGGCGGCCGGTCGCTTCTGCGGTGGCGGTGCTCACGTGGTGGCGTCCGCGTCCGGGTCGATGACGGTGGACGCGCCGGGGGACGCAGGCGTGGCCGCGGACGACGGGCGGCCGGCGGGGGCCGTGCCGGACGCTGGGTCCGATCCGCGCAGTGCCGACGGCCCGAGGACCGCGATCAGCCCGTCGGCGAGCCCGCCGCGCCAGCAGAACGCGTCGTGGCCGCCCTCGTACTCGGCGAGCTCGTGCTCGACCCCGGCGTCGCGCAGCGCGCCGGCCAGGGCGCGGTGGGAGTGCAGGAGCACCCACTCGTCGCGGCCGACCTGGGAGTGCACGCGGACGCCGTGGGGCGGTCGCGCGCGGAGCTCGTCGACGACCGGCGACGGTGCGTCGGCGGCCGCCTGACCGCCCCACCACAGCGAGGCGGACTGGGCGATCACGGCGCCGACGCGGTCGGGCGCGTGGGCCGCGGCGCGCAGGACGGCGAGCCCCCCGAGACTCTGGCCCGCGAGCACCACGTGCTCGCGGCCCGGGCCGACGGGGTGACGCTCGCGCATCCACTGCGGCAGCCCGTCGGCGAGCAGCTCGAGATACGGCGCGCCGGTCGTCATGTCGTCCCAGCGGGTCGCGGTGTCGCCGCCGTCGACGAGCAGCGCGATCGTCGGCGGGATCCGCCCGGCGTGGTGCAGCGCGTCGAGGATGGTCGGCGCGTCGCGGCGCCCCGTCCACTCGTCGCCGTCGAGCAGGATCAGCAGGCGGTGGGGCTCGCGGGGCGGGCCGGCCGTCGCCGGGGGGACGTAGACCCAGGCGCGGCGGTGCTCGCCGGCGTGCAGGCCGGGGACCGCGACCTCCTGGACGGCCCCGCGCCGCGCTCCGGCGGGCAGGACGGAGTACGTCTGCGGCGGGGCGTCGGGCAGCTCGAGCACCGACAGCGGCGTGCCGCCGTGGATGCCCGGGAAGGTCCGGGGGTTGCGCGGGTCGGCGGCGGCGCGGGTGGCCAGGCCGCGCCAGCGCGACGCCGGGCCGAGCGCCGCGTCCTCGACCGGCCCGTCCCCGTCGTCGGCCGCCAGCGCGTAGGTGCCGTGCCACGCGGCCGACAGGACGAACGCGCGCCACCAGACGTCCGTGCCGGGCAGGCGCTGCAGGCTGCTCTCGTCCGGCAGCGTCGGGTCGGTCAGCTTGTTGGCGAGCAGCACGACGGCACGCGTGCCGTCCCCCGCGCCGTGACGGTCGCGCCACAGGAAGGTGACGATCCGCTCGTCGTCGTCGGGCGCGGGGTCGACGAGCGGGGTGCCGCCGACCTCTGCCGCGGCCCAGAACGCGGCGGTCGCAGACGCCGCGTCGGTGCCGGCGGCGAGCTCCGCGGCGAGCCCCTCGACCGCCGGGGACGGCGCGGTGCGCGGCGCCGGGTGCTTCGTCCAGCGCGGCGGCCGGGGCCGGGTGCGGGCGCCGTCGCTCACCGCGCGCGGCCCCCCGCCATCGTCCGCTCGACGTCGTCGAGGATCACCTGCTCGGCGTACCAGCCGCCCGCGCTCGTCCACGCCGAGCCGTCGACCGGGACGACCCGGCCGGCCCGGGACGCCCGCAGGTCCGTGAACCCGGGCGTCCGCCGGGCCGCGGCCACGGCGCGCTCGGCGGCCTTCGCATCCGCGGCGGACGTCGACACGCCGCCCCCGGAGCCGCCGCCGACCCCGAGCGCGCCGAGGAACAGCCAGTCGCCGTCGAGCGCCTCGATCCGCTCGAGGCTGACCGGCACGCTGTGCCCGGGACCGCGGCCGGCCTGGAACGCCGGCCGACGCAGGCCGAGGTCGCTGAGCACCCGTCCGGCCGCGACCTCGGACCGCACGACCGCGGGCAACCCGGTGCCGCCCCAGCGGACGACGCTGACGCGGGCCCGCGCGTTGCGCCCGAGCTTCGCGCGGATCCGCGTCACCCGCGCGTCGTACGTCCGCAGGAGCTCGGTGGCGCGCGCGCGGCGCCCGAGCACGTCGGCCGCATGACGGAACGCGACCTTCCAGTCCTCGCCGGTCTTCGACACGAACACGGCGGGGGCGAACCGCTCGAGCTGCTTCACGGTCGCGTCGTCGATCCGGACGGTGCCGTCGATCAGGATCGCGTCGGGCTTCAGCGCCGCGATCCGCTCGACGTTCGGCTGTCCGAGGACGCCGACCGTCTGCAGCCCCCGCGTGCGCGGCTGCAGGTACGCCGAGATCGTGCCCTGGCCGCGCCCGGCGGTCGTCGCGATCGGCTTGGCGCCCAGCGCGACGGCCGCGTCGAGCGTCGGCTCGCTGAGCGTGACGACGCGCTTCGGGACCTTCGGGACCATCACCTCGCGGCCGCGAGCGTCCGTGTAGGGGCGCGTCGCGGCGTCGCCGCCGCCGTCGGACGACGAGCCGCCGCAGGCGGAGAGGCCGGCACCGGCCGCGAGCGCCACGGCGAGCCCGAGGACGGGGCGGTGCCGGGCGACGGACGCCCGGGGGAACGGAGAACCAAGGGGGGACATGAACGACCTCCGGGGGCGAGCCGGCACGGGTGGACATTCCGGCACGGCCGGGCGACCGCGGACGACGGGTCCCGGTCGGGCCCGTCGGCGGACGCGCACCGCGGTCGTCGCGGCACGCCGGCCCTCATCGGGCCTTCCCGCCCGCGAGCGTGCGCTCGACGTCGTCCAGCACGACCTGCTCAGCGAGGTAGCCGCCGGCGCTCGTCCACGCGGAGCCGTCGACCGGCACGATCCGCTTGGCCTTGTACGCCTTGAGGTCCGTGAAGCCGGGGGTGTCCCGGGCGTAGTCGATCGCCTGGTTGGCGGCCTTGACGTCGGCCGGGGTGTCGGCGACGCCGCCGCCCGCTCCGCCGGCGCCGAGCGCGCCGAAGAAGATCCAGTCGCCGTCGAGCGCGTCGATCCGCTCGAGGCTGACCGGGACGGTGTGCCCCGGGCCGCGGCCGCGCTGGAACGCGGGGCGCTTCAGGCCCAGGTCGGTGAGGACGCGCGGGGCGGCGAGCTCGGACTTCAGCACGGCCGGCAGGCCGATGCCGCCCCAGCGGACGATGCTGATCTCGGCGCCGGCGTTGGCGCCCAGGCGGCCCTTGATCGACGCGACCCGGTCGTCGTACGCCTGGAGCAGCTTCGTGCCCTCGTCCTTGCGGCCGAGCACGTCGGCGGTCTGCTCGAACGCGGCCTTCCAGTCCGCGCCGTTCTTCGAGACGAAGACGGTCGGCGCGAACTTCTGGAGCTTGCCGACGATCGAGTCGTCCGGGGTGGCGGTGCCGTCGATCAGGATGACGTCCGGGCGCAGCGCTGCGATCCGCTCGATGTTCGGCTGGCCGAGGATGCCGACGCTCTGGACGCCGGCGGTGCGCTTCTGGAGGTACGCGGACACCGTGCCCTGGCCGCGGCCGGCCGTCGTGGCGATCGGCTTCGCGCCCAGCGCGACGGCGGCGTCGAGCGTCGGCTCGCTCAGCGCCACGATGCGCTGGGGCTTCGCCGGCAGCTTCAGCACCGTCCCGCGAGCGTCGGTGTAGGAGCGCGTGCCGCCGGATCCGTCGCCCGAGGACGAGGACCCGCACGCGGCGAGGCCGAGCACGACGGCGAGCGCCAGCGACAGCAGCAGCAGGCGGGCGGGGACGACCGCGGAGCGGACGGAGTTCACGGGTGGCACGGGGCTCCGGGGACCGGGTTCAGGACGCATCGCAGCAACGGCGCGAGCCGCTAAGGCGAACCTAACTAGGGTACCCGAATCAGTGCTATCGTGGCGCCTTCGAACGGGTTCCGCGACCGTCAGCGCCCTCGTGACGAGCCGCCCTCGCCCGGCCTGGACGGCCCGCGAGGCACGGCGCGACCCCGGCGTCCCCCCAGCATCGACCCGAGATCGGACCATGCGCACCACACTCCTCCCGTCCTTCCCCCGCCGCGCCGCCGTCCTCTCGACGGCCGCCACCGGCGCCGTCACCGCCGCCCTCCTGCTCGTCCCGGCCGCGCCGTCGGTCGCGATCCCGCCCGGCGGCGCGGTCGACCGCTCCAACGGCGCGAAGGTCAAGCTCTCGACCTCCAGCGTCAAGCGCGGCGGCCGGATCAAGGTGACCGGCACCAACTGGAGGTCCACGTCCTCGCGGGCGTCCGGCCGGTCGGAGGTCACGATCAAGCTCGACGACCGCGACATCCTGGCCGTCCTCCCGATCCGCAAGAAGCGGTTCTCCGGCTACGTGACGATCCCCCGCCCCGTCGCGAAGGGCCGCCACACGCTGCGCTTCCTCGCGTCGAAGCCGGCGACGAGCATCAAGAGCAAGACGATCAAGGTCCGCTGAACGTGCGCGTGCGCCGGCAGGACGACCGCCCCGTCGCGGTGCGCCGCGACACCCGTGGGACCCGGCGCGGCCGGCTGCTCGTCGCGGGCACGGCGACCGGCGTCACCCTGGCTGCCGCCGGCACCGCCGGCGCGCTGCCCCCGGGGGGCGCGGTCGACAAGCCGGGCACGCCCGCGGCGAGCCTCGAGATCACGAACCTCGCGGGGCTGCGCGAGGGCAAGGTGCAGTTCTGCGTGCGGGGGTCCGTCCTCAAGGACGGCTCGGCGCCCCAGCTGTTCATGCTCAAGTTCGACGACTTCGGCAGCAACGGCATCGGCCCGTTCCAGCCCGACGCCACCGGCACGTACTGCGGCGAGCTCTCCACCGACCGCACCGCGTTCTCGGCCGCCGCCGACGACAAGATCCCGGCCGATCTCTGCAACGGCGGCCAGCACTGGCTGCGCGTGTTGTCCGGCTCCTGGGCCGGGACCGCGGCGACGGCGACGGAGCGCAGCCTCGCGAAGGACTTCACGAGCGACGCCACCTGCGGCACCGGCGGAACGGCCGCGTGGCCGACCGTCGGCAGCATCGCGGAGCAGTACCGCGCGAAGGCCGGCGTCGCACTCCCGAGCACGCCGCCCGCCGGGACCCCCACGACCCCGGGCGGCCCGACCACCACTCCCGGGGGCTCCACCACGCCCGGTGGCCCGACCCCGGTCCCCGTGTTGACGGGCCTCGCGAAGATCCGCTCGACGACGGTCGCCGTCAGCGGCAGCACCGCCACCCTCCGCGTCCGCCGGACCGCCGCGGTGGGCGGCGGCAAGATCACGGTGCGCAGCGCCACCCGCCTCGCCGCCAAGGGTCGCAAGGGCAAGAAGATCCGCACCCTCGTGTCCGCGCAGAGGTACGCGCTGACCGGCGCCGTCGCCCAGAGCCTGCGCCTGAAGCTCACCGCCACCGGCCGGAGCGTCCTGCGCACCCGCAGGTCCCTCTCCGCCGTCGTGACGATCACCCCCACGGGCGGCAAGCCGACGACCACGCGTGTCGTCCTGCGTCCGACCAAGTCCACCAAGAAGTAGCCGAGGACCCCATGCAGCAGTCACCCGGGCTCGCGAGGGCCCTTCCCCGTTCACGCGCCGCGATCGCGACCACCGTCGCCCTCGTGCTCACCGTCGCCGCTGGCCTGTGGGCGACCGTCGCGTTCGCGATCCCGCCGGGCGGGCCGGTGGAGCTCCATCCGTCGGGGTGGACCGCGAAGCTCGACCGTCGTGTCGTGCCCAGCGGCGACGCCACCTACGGCGGCGTCACGAACCCCGGCAAGGTGACGTTCACCGTCGACGGTGCCCCGGCGGGAACCGAGATCAACGCAAAGATCGACGACGGCCTGGTCAAGCCTGCCGTCGCGCAGGCCCAGGACATCGTCAAGACGGTGACCGTCCCCGTTGGCGGCGGCCCCGTCAGCGGGACGATCGACCTGGCCACCGATGTCCTGCCCTCCGAGGTCGCGAAGCTCCGTAGCGGCCGGCACAACATCCGGCTCGTCGGGTCCGGCTACAGCTTCCGTCTCGACTTCGCGGTGCGTTCCGACCTCGCCCCCGGTGGCCCGGCCTCGGGGTCCGCGGGCCGCACTGCGGTCGTCGGCCCGGCCACCGACCAGCCGCTGGGCTGGGCGAACCTCAGCGAGCCCTACGGCTTCATCCCGCAGCTGCAGGTCGGCTCCCTGATTCCGTACCGGGCAACGGGCTTCGACCCGGGCCAGACGGTCGTCCTGAAGGTCGACGACAACGCCTTCCCGACGCCGGACCCGAACCCGCCGGTCCCGAGCGACCTCACGATCTGGGCGCTGTTGACGGCCGACTCCAACGGCGTCGTCAGCGGCGTGCTCGACCTGCCCTCGGTCACCGCCGCCGACCGCCAGGGCACCCACTGGCTCCGCTTCCTCACCGGTCTGTATGGCGGGACCAGCGGCAGTCAGTTCGCGCCGTTCGCGGTGAAGGCCGCGACGAACACCCGCGTCCTGAACGTCGCGACCGCCGCCCAGCGTGGCCGTGAGGTCGCGCTCTCGGGCACGGGGTTCAAGCGCGAGCCGGACGACTACACCCCCTTCCCGGCCGCCGGCCAGACGCTGACCGCACGGCTCGACGGCACGGGCCCCGCGGTGGACATCCGCGCTGACGGCGATGGCAACCTCTCCGGCACGTTGCCCGTCCCCGCGGACGCCGCGCTCGGCGAGCACACGATCGTCTTCTTCCAGGGCTTCCGCAAGGAGAGCGACTACCCGGAGGCCGTCTACCGCCGCAGCGTGACGGTCACCGAGTTCGTGCCGGACAAGGTCATCATCCAGCCGCCGACCGTCCCGACGGAGACCACCCCCATCGTGGTGCCGAAGCCGGTCCCGGCCCGCCCCGCGAAGGTCTCCTCGAAGTCGCTGAAGGCGACGAAGAAGGGCCGCGTATCGCTGTCGCTGCTGCGTCCGAGCGTCGCCGGCAAGGCCGCGGTGTCCGTGACCAGCAAGAAGAAGATCCGGCTGAAGGGCGCCAAGAAGGCGAAGATCCTCACGCTCGTGAAGAGCGCGACGTTCTCGCTGAAGGCCGGCACCGCCAAGCAGACCTCGGTGCTGTCGCTGAAGCTCACGAAGGAGGCGCGCTCGTACCTCAAGCGCGTCAAGTCCGTGAAGGTCGTCGTGAAGGTCGCCCCCAAGGGCGGCAAGGCGTTCACGAAGACGCTGACGCTCAAGGGCTGAGCCCTCCGGCCGGGCGATGCCCGGCCCCCTCGGCGCGGCGCTCCGGCGTCGCGCCCCGCGAAGGACCCCGGCCTCGGCTGGGGTCCTTCGTCGTTCCAGGAAGCGCCGTCCCGGGTCGGGGTGGTCGCCATCGGCTCGCTGTGGGCGAGGAAACGACGACCAGGCCCACACGCCGCCGGAGGTGGTCGCCATCGGCTCGCCGTGGGCGAGGAAACGACGACCACGTCTTCGCGACCGCCCGGCACCGTCGCCTCGGCGCGCTCGGGCACGTCCCCACGTGGAGTGGGCACCCCGCACGCACCGGCGCGATCCGCGCCATCGCGCTACTGTTCGGTGTGCCTACTTTTAGGCAACCCTATACAGGAGATTACCCATGATCCTCTCGTCCCCCCGAAGGTCCGTGTCCACCGCGACGCCGGCGTCCCGCGCCGACCGCCGCCGCTCCCGCACGGCCTCATCCGCCGGTCGCCGCGGCGCGACCGCCCTGGCCGTCGTCGCGCTCACCGCCGTCCCCGCGGCCGCGCTCGCGCCGGCCGCCTCCGCCGCCGCTCCCGCCGGCGCCACCGCTGCGGCACCCGCCGCCGCCCCGACCCTGACCGTCGCGTCGAGCCTCGGCGCCCCGGCCGTCGGCCTGCCCGCCACCGTCACCGGCGCCGGATTCACGGCCGGGTCCGCCGTCACCCTGACCTTCGACGGCGCGCCGATCTCGACCTCCGCCCCGGTCGCCGCCGACGACACCGGCGCGTTCACCGCGACGATCCAGGTGCCCGCCGGGATCCCGGTCGGCCCGCACGCCCTCGTCGCGACCGACGCCGCGGGCGTCACCGCCACCTCGTCGCGCATCTACGTCTTCGCGGCCCAGACCCCGATCTTCGGCGCCGAGCGCTTCACGGTCGCGCAGCAGCCGCTGAACACCGGCCTCTACCAGGCGCGCTACAGCCTCCGCCGCGACGCGCTGTGGGTCTCGTCGACGGAGTTCAAGGACGACGACACCACGCCGTCGAAGCTCGAGCTCGTCGACCGCCGGACCCTGAAGGTGCGGCGGACCATCGACGTCAGCGCCGACGGCGGGCAGACCGCGTTCGGGGTCGGCGTCGACGACCGCCACGACACCGTCTGGGCGACGAACACGCTCGAGGGCCAGGCCACCGTCTGGAGCCAGTCGACCGGCCGGCGGCTCGCCACGCTCGACGGCGTCGACCACGCCCGCGACATCGCGATCGACCCGGTCCGCGAGCGCGCGTACGTCTCCGCGTACGGCGGGAACCAGGTCGCGGTCTTCGACACGAAGCGCCTGACCCGGGTCGCCACCATCGACACCGGCGCGGACTCCGGTCCGACGAGCATCGCGCTCGACGTCGCCCGCGGCCGGCTCTACGTCGCGGCGCTCGACGAGAACGCCGTCCTGGCGATCGACACCCGCCGGAACGCGATCGCCGACCGCTGGCCGACCGGGCAGCGCGACGTCACCGGCCTGGGCGTCGACCCGATCCGCAACCGCGTCTACGCGACCGGCACGGCGTCCGGCGACGTCGTCCAGCTCGACGGCCGGACCGGCAAGGTCCGCTGGACCCGCGCCACCGGCGGCGGCGCGCTGAGCGTCACCCCCGACCCGATCACCGGCCGGGTCTTCGCGGCCAACCGCCTCGAGCGCTCGACCACCGTCCTCGACCCGAAGGACGGCAAGATCCTCGCCAACCTCGACGTCGGCCCGAACCCGAACAACGTCACGCTCGTCGGCGGCACCGCGTTCGTCGTCAACAAGGGCGAGCCGACGGAGGCCGGGCACGACACGATCACGAAGATCGCACCGGGGACCGTCGGGCGGCGGTAGGACACCGGGATGCCCGCGTCGCCGCGGGCGTCCCCCGACGCGACGGCGCCCGGGGCGCCGGCCGCCGGTCACGACCGCCGGGGCGGATCGCCCCGGCGATGGCGGAGCCTCGTCAGCCGACGAGGTCGAGCCCGAGGCAGGGCGGGCCCGGCTGCTTCGCCGGGTCGACGCCGGGCGCGACGCACTCGCCCGACAGGACCGGCGTGATGACGCTCCGGCCGTCGTCGAGCAGGAGCTCGTCGAGCGCGTCGGCGGACGGGACGACCGTCGCGGGGCGCACGAACGTCCGCCTGCCGGAGGCCGCCGAGAAGCGCTGGACGTCCCGCGGGTGGCCGCCGCCGAAGTTCCAGCGCGAGACGCCGAAGCGCGAGCCGTCACCCGAGGAGGTCAGGGCACCGAGGCCGTTGTCGGAGGCCCCGCCGGTGCTCTGCGACGTGAGCCGCACGACCTTCTTGCCCGGCCGCAGGAGCCAGACGATGTCGCCGATGCCGACGTCGCGGGCCCGGGAGGCGTGCAGCGCGACCGCGCCCTTCGCGCCGAGCGCCAGCGCCACCGACGAGTACTCGTCGGGGACGGTGTAGAGGACGCGGCTGGGCCGGCCCGCCGCCGTGGCGGTCCGCACCCGGGTGTGTCCGCCGGAGACGCGGGTGAACGCGGTCCGTCCGCCGCGCATCACCGCCGCGTCGTCGTTGCGGTTCTGCCCGCGCAGCCGGGTCGGCCGTCCCTGCCCGTCGGCCCGGACGACGTAGATGCCCTCGGCGCCGGTGACGAGCAGCACGGGGTGGTTCGCCGCGTCCGTCCCCAGCGAGACCGCGAGCGGGTAGGTCGGCAGCTTGGCCGTCAGCGTCCGCGGCGTGCTGCCGGGCGCGTCGAGGACGACGGCCTCGGCGAGCCGGTACGAGCCGTCCTTGTTGAGCTTCCCCTTCGGGCGCAGCCAGGCGACACGAGCGCCCTGGACGCTGACGCTGATCGGCACCGCGGCGTCGAGGACCGTACGCGGGGCCGGGGCCGGCGTCGCAGGAGGACCCGCCGCGGACGCCGCGCCGACGGTCGACAGGGCGCCGGTGCAGGCGAGGACCGCGACGGCGACGGTCCGCAGGCGGCGACGCCCGGGGCCGCGGACTGCGGTCGGCGGAGCGCCCGGATCGGCGGACGACGGGCCACCGGGGTCGGCGAACGACGGAGCGCTCGGGGCGGCCGGGGTCGTGGTGAGTGGGAGCGGGGGGACACGCACACGACCTACAACCCCCGGCCCGGCCGAAGGGCGTCCCTGGCGCCCGAATCCTCACGAACGAGCGGCGACGCGCCACGTCTCGGCCGGGGCGGGCACGACGCTCGACGACGCCGTGCTCCGCCCCCGCGCCGGTCAGCGCCGCACGCCCACCCGCGGCGACGACCGCCAGGTCGCCGCGACCGCCGCGGCGCCCGCGTCCAGGACCGACGCGACGAGGCGCTCGCGGTCCGGGGCGAGCCGACCGGTGCCACACGACGGCGTCATCAGGCTGTGGGCGACCAGCGCCTCGACGGACGCGCCGGTCGCGGTGATCGCGCCGACGCCGGCCGCGACGCGCGAGGCGACGTCGAACGCGGCGTCGGGGCGCACCGGGTCGACGGCGCCCCACGCGATCCGGGTGCCGCGCGCGACGAGCTCGGCGAGCACCTCGGCGCCCGCCCCGCCGACGGCGTAGCGGGTGGCGTCGAACGAGATCACGTCCGGCTCGGCCGCGCGCACCAGGCCCCACGGGATCTCGGAGCAGACGTGCAGCCCCCAGGCGGCCGCGGTGCCGCGCAGGGGATCCCACACCGTCGCGTCGACCGCGGTGCCGACGTCGGACGGGCCGATCGCGGCGTGCGCGAGGCCCGGCTCGTCGACGACGAGCAGGACGTCGAGGTCCAGCTCGCGCAGCCGCGCGACCTGGCCGGCGACGTTCGACGCCATCCACGCCGCGACCTCGTGCGCGAGCGCCACGACGTCGCGGCCGACGCCGGAGCGCCCGGCCGCCCGCTCCATCGCGACGGCCAGGGTCACGGGACCGGTGGCCTGGAGCTTCACGATCCCGTGCTCGGGCGCGTCGCGACCGGCGACCGCCCGCGCGTCGCGTGCGTCCCCGGCCACCGCGTCGCCGCCGGCCGCGGGCCCGCGAGCACCGGATCCCGCGGGCGCCACGGCCGCGACGAACGCGTCCCACGCCGCCGGGCGCTCGCGGTCGCGCTCCGTCGTCCAGCCGCACGGCGTCCGCGACCACTCGGCACCGAGCCACTCGCGGACCATGTCGCCGTCGACCCGCGGCAGCTGCGGACAGAACGGCACGCCGTAGGCGCGGGTCGCGTGGCGGACCGCGGCGTGCGGGTCCACGAACGGCAGGCTGCCGACGCCCGTGGTGGCGAGCGGCGGCAGGCGGTCCAGCGGGCTCATGCGACCGCCGGCTCCCCCACCGCGACCCGGCGCCGGCGCGCGGCTTCGACGAGGTTGCGCAGGGCGGGGAGCGTCTCCTCCCAGCCGCGGGTCTTCAGGCCGCAGTCCGGGTTGACCCACAGCTGCTGCACCGACAGGTGCTTCTGTGCGTCGACGAGGAGCGCCTCGATCTCCTCGACCGTCGGGACGCGCGGCGCGTGGATGTCGTAGACGCCGGGGCCGATCTCGCCGGGGTAGTCGAAGCTCGAGAAGACCTCGAGCAGCTCCATGCCCGAGCGCGACGCCTCGACCGAGAGGACGTCGGCGTCCAGGCGGGCGATGTGCTCGATCATCTCGTTGAACTCCGAGTAGCACATGTGCGTGTGGATCTGGGTGTCCGGACGCGCCGGCGCCGAGGTCAGCCGGAAGCAGTCGACGGCCCAGCGGACGTAGTCGTCCTGGTCCTCCCGGCGCAGCGGCAGGCCCTCGCGCAGCGCGGCCTCGTCGACCTGGATCACGGCGCAGCCGGCGGCCTCGAGGTCGACGACCTCGTCCTGGATCGCCAGGCCGATCTGCCGGCAGGTCTCCTGCCGCGGCTGGTCGTCGCGCACGAACGACCACTGCAGGATCGTCACGGGCCCGGTGAGCATGCCCTTCATCGGGCGCGCGGTCCGCGACTGCGCGTACGCCCACCACGACACGGTCATCGGCTTCGGCCGCGAGACGTCGCCGAAGAGGATCGGCGGCTTCACGCAGCGGCTGCCGTAGGACTGCACCCAGCCGTAGGCGGAGAACGCGAAGCCCTCCAGCTGCTCGCCGAAGTACTCGACCATGTCGTTGCGCTCGGGCTCGCCGTGCACGAGGACGTCGAGGTCGAGCTCCTCCTGCACGCGGACGACCTCGTCGATCTCGGCCTTCAGGAAGTCCTCGTAGGTCGCGGCGTCGATGTCCCCGCTGCGCCGGCGGCGGCGCATGTTGCGGATCTTCGACGTCTGCGGGTACGAGCCGATCGTCGTGGTCGGCAGCAGCGGCAGGCCCAGGCGCGCCTTCTGCGCGGCGAGCCGGTCGGCGATCGGGGCCGGGCGGGCGTGGTCGGCCTCGGTGACGGCGGCGGCGCGCGAGCGGACCGCGGCGTCGTTGGTGCGCGGCGACGAGCGGCGCGACGCGATCCGGGCGCGCGACTCCTGCAGCAGGTCGTCGCGGCCGACGGCGTCGGCGCCCAGCGCGCGGTGCAGCAGCGCGAGCTCATCGAGCTTCTCCTCGCCGAACGCCAGCCACGAGCGCAGCTCGTCGTCCAGCCCGGTCTCGCGGCTCACGCGGTACGGCGCGTGCAGCAGCGAGCAGGACGGGGCGATCGTCACGCGATCGGAGCCGATCCGCTGGACGACGCGGTCGAGCAGGTCCAGCGCGCGATCGGGGTCGGTCGCCCAGACGTTGCGGCCGTCGACGACGCCGGCCGACAGCCGGGCGCCCTCCGGCAGCGCGTCGAGCACGGCGTCCAGCTGCTGCGGGGCGCGCACGAGGTCGACGTGCAGCTCGCTCAGCGGCAGCGCCGAGATCCGGCGCAGGACGCGGTCGTCGAGGCGGTCGAAGTACGTCGCCAGGGCGATGCCGGGGCGGGCCGTCGCGCCGCCGGCCGTTCCCTCGGCGGACGGTCCTCCGGCGGACGCGGCCCGAGCGGACGCCGCCCCGGCGACGGCACCGGCGACCGCGCCGCCGACGGACCGTCGGCCGGAAGCCAGCGCGCCGTACGCCTGCGCGAACGCGTCGAGCTCGGCGTCGGTGCGGTCGAGGACCAGGACGGGCTCGTCGAGCTGGACCTCCTCGACGCCCTCGGCGGCGAGCAGGTCGAGGAACGCGCCGTAGACCTCGACGAGCGCGGGCAGCAGGGCCAGGCGGTCGACGCTCGCGTCCGCGGGCTTGCCGAGCAGCAGCAGCGAGAGCGGTCCGAGGACGACCGGGCGCAGCGCGGGGCCGGTCGTGCCGGTGCTCTGGCGGGCCTCGCGCAGGTGGGCGAGCCAGCGGCCCGGGCGCAACGCGAACGTCTGCCCGGCCGCGATCTCCGGCACGAGGTAGTGGTAGTTCGTGTCCAGCCACTTCGTCATCTCGAGCGGCGTCGTGGTCGCGTCGCCGCGGCACGCGAGGAAGTGGCGGCGCAGCGCCTCCTCGGACGTGACGACGCTCGCGTCGGCGGGGAGCGGGTCGCCGGTGGCAGCGCCCTCCGACGTCGGGGCGCCGGACCCCGCGTGGTCGGCTTCGGACCGTGCCTGGCCGGGCGAGCCGCCGTGGCGCGGCGCGACGAGGCCGACGAGCTCGGCGGCGTCGAGGACGTGGTCGTAGAGCGCCTGGTCGCCGATCGGCAGGACGTCGATGCCGGCCTGTCGGGCGCGACCCAGGTGACGCGTGCGCAGCCCGCGGGCGGTCTGCTGCAGCTCCTCGGCCGTCAGTCGTCCGGCCCAGTGGGCCTCGAGCGCGACCTTGAGCTCACGGTCGGCGCCGATACGGGGGAATCCGAGCACAGCGGTGCGTGCCATCTTCTGTCTCCTTCTGCGATGGCCGTTACGCGCGGCCACGGTTGTCAGAAGCGCTGCGGAGCTGAGCCCCGGGCGCAGAGTCGACAGGTCTTCGGACTCGGATGCGCTCGATCGTGGCCGCCTTCCCAGGCCGTCAGACGGATGGTCTGCCGGGTCCCAGTGGCGTCGTGGCCACGATCCGCATCCTCACCGCTGCGCGTCAGTCCCGGATTCACACCGGATTCCCTGACCCCGTCGGTTGGGGTGGATCGACTCCGAGAGGGACACTAGCGCGCGGCCAGGGATCGGCATAGCGGCCGGCCGGGCCGACGGGCCCCGGACCGCCACGACGCCGGCCGCCCGATCGGCCGTCCCGCCCCTTGACATCCGGCGTTCATCCGGGCTTCATGCGACCAGGAGCAGGCTGCACCGACCATGACGACCCGACGCCTCATCACCCTCCTCCTCTCCTCTCTCGCCGCGCTGCTCTTCGCGGCCGCCTCATCGTCCGCCGCGCCCGCCCCGAAGGTGGTCGGCAACCGCCTCGTCGACGCCACGACCGGCGCGGCGTTCGTGCCACACGGCGTCAACTGGCCGAGCTTCGAGTACGCCTGCCACTACGGCTACGGGTACTCGAACGAGGCCGGCCCGGCGACCGTCGGCCCGACCGACGAGCAGGCCCGGCTGATCGCCGGCTGGCACGCCAACGTCGTCCGCGTCCCGCTGAACCAGGACTGCTGGCTCGGGGACGACGGGCACCCCGCGGGCGGGCTGAACGCCCAGGGCTACCGCGACGCCGTCGCGGACTGGGTCGGCCGGCTGCACGCGGCCGGGCTCGCGGTGATCCTCGACCTGCACTGGAGCGGCCCGGACGGGATCCCCGCCGACGGCCAGCGGATGATGGCCGACGAGCGCTCGCCGGCCTTCTGGAGCTCGGTCGCCGCGCGCTTCCGCGACGACCCCTCGGTGCTCTTCGACGCCTTCAACGAGCCGTTCTCGCACGGCTTCGCCGACGGCACGACGCTGTCGCTCGGCTGGAGCTGCTGGCGCGACGGCGGGTGCCCCGGTGCGCGCGAGAGCGACGGGGCCGGGACGGCCGACCGCCGGACCTTCCTGATCGTCGGCATGCAGCCGCTGGTGTCCGCGATCCGCGCCACGGGCGCCCGCCAGCCGATCCTGCTGGGCGGCCTCGACTACGCCAACGACCTGCGCGGCTGGCTCGCCGCCCGCCCCGACGACGACCAGCTCGTGGCGAGCTTCCACAACTACGACGGGCAGCGCTGCGAGACCGAGGCCTGCTGGAACGCCGAGATCGCCCCGGTCGCCGCTCAGGTCCCGGTGGTCACCGGCGAGTTCGGCGAGACCGACTGCAAGGAGGACCACGACCGTCGCTACATGGACTGGGCGGATGCGCACGGCGTCGGCTACCTGGCCTGGCAGTGGGTCGTCCTCGCGCCGGACGAGCAGGCGAACCCCGCCTGCGCCGGCCTGGCCCTGATCAGCGACGTCCAGGGCACGCCGAACGCCCCGAACGGCACGGCGCTGAAGAGCCACCTCGACGCGCTGGCGGCGGGCGGGGGCGCGGCCGGCACGACCGGCGGCGCCGGCGGCGGCACCTCGGGCTCCGGCGACCGACGCGCGCCGCGGCCGACGAAGGTCCAGCTGCGCCGCACCCGTCGCGGCCTGGCGGTGCGGGTGCGCCTCGACGAGGCGGCGACCGTCCGCGCCACGCTGACCCGCCGCGGCACCAGCCGGCCGACGACGGTCAGCCGCAAGGTCGGCCGGGGCACGCACGTGGTGACGCTGCTGAAGCGCCGCCCCGCCCGCGGCCGCTACCACGTGAGCCTGCGGGCCACCGACGCCGCCGGCAACCGCTCCCGGGCGGCGGGCGCGTCGCTGCGGGTGCGGTAGCGGGACGCCCTGCCCGGCCGCCGGTCCGCCGCGCCGCGGACCGGGGCGGCCACGGCGTCGGGCGGGCGGCGCCGGCACCACGTCGCGGGCCGCCACCCTCGCCGCGGCCGGGGGCGGGAGGGCCCGGATCGCCCCGGATCGCCCGCCCGGACCGGGGATATCCTCGGCCGATGCGTGTGTCCCCCGTCCGACTCCCCCTGCCCGCGTTCGCCGGAGCCACCGTGCTCGCGGTCGCCGCCCCGTCCGCCGTCGCGGCCCCCGCCGACCCGAAGCCCGCCGCGGCGCTGACCGCGACGGCCACGGCGCCGGGCACCCCGGGGCAGGTCGCCTGGACCGACGGCCGGCTCGTCCGGGTCCGCGACGCGTCGGGCGCCCGGCGGACGGTCGCGCGCCTGCGCAGGCCGATCGACGCCCGCGACGGCCTGACACTCAGCCGTGACGGCCGGCGGCTCGCCGTGGTCGCGGAGGACGGCCTGTGGACCGTGCCGGTGGCCGACGGCGGGCCGGCGGTGCGGATCGGCGACCGGCTCGGCTACTACGAGCTCGTCCGCTGGTCGGCGGACGACCGGCGCCTGCTCTACGTCGGCGAGCGCTCCCTGAACCTCTGCGACGCCGCCGGGCCGTGCCGCGAGCTGCGCGACGACTCGGCCGACGAGTTCGGCGCGACGTGGGCGCCGGACGGCGGTGCCGTCGCGTACGTGCGGCGCCGTGGCAGCAGCGGCGGCGAGGACGATTCGGAGCCGGGCGACCTCGTCGCGGTCGACCTCGCGTCGGACCGCACCACGGTCGTCGAGCGCGCGACCGGCACGGGCGACCGCTTCGCCGGCCCGCTGCCCCCGACGTGGACCCGCGGCGGGCTCGCGTGGTCCTCGGCGCGGTACGCCGGCGAGGACGCCGACGCTCCCCAGCGCGTCCGCGTGCGGCTGCGCGGCGCCGACGGCCGGACGCGGACGCTGACGTCCTCGACGGTCACGCCGAAGAGCCCGGACATCCTCCTCGTCGGCGGCGAGGCGCCCGACGGGGCGGTCGCGGGCCTCCTGTTCAGCGACGGGGAGAGCACCGACTCCACCGCGGTGTCGCACGCCGCGGTGCTGGGTGCCGACGGCGTCCCCCGGCCGATCGGCCCCGCGATCCGCCAGACCCGTCGCACCCGGATGACGCTCCTCGGCCGCCTCGCCGACGGCCGGATCGCCGTCCAGTCGGAGTCGACCCGGAACGGACGCCTCTGGCGGACCGCCCTCTACGTCGTCGCGCCGGACGCGACCCGGCTGGGCGCACCGGCGGTGGTCGGCCAGGGCCCTGCGGGACGGGTCTCGGCCGCGATGGCCTTCCCCAACGACGCCTCGGCGTTCTGAGGACGGGCGGTCGCCGGGCCCGCGGCCGTCGACCGCACCGGGCCGGCCGGCCGTACCGGGCCGGCCGACCGCGACCGTCTCGCACGTCCGCCCGGCCGCGGCGCGCCCGAGGCCGGCGCGCCCGGGGCCCACTCCCGAAGGCCGGCCGATCATCACGCCCGACCGCGACGCGGCCACGATCCCCCACGGCCACGTGACAACCAGACCCACATATCAGAAGACGACCGTCTTCCCGCCGTGCTCGATGACCTTGTCCTCGGCGTGCCAGCGGACGGCGCGGCCGAGGACCATGCGCTCGACGTCGGCGCCCAGGCGGACCATGTCGGGGACCGACGAGCGGTGGTCGACGCGCACGACGTCCTGCTCGATGATCGGCCCGGCGTCGAGCTCCTCGGTGACGTAGTGGGCGGTCGCGCCGACGATCTTCACGCCGCGATCGCTGGCCCGCCGGTACGGCTCGGCGCCGGCGAACGCGGGCAGGAACGAGTGGTGGATGTTGATCACCGGCAGGCCGACGCGGCCGAGGAACCCGCCCGTGAGGATCTGCATGTAGCGGGCGAGGACGACGACGTCGCACGCGCCGTCGAGGAGGGCGAGGATCGCGTCCTCGGCCTCCTCGCGGTTGGCCCGCGTGGCCGGCACGTGGTGGTAGTTCAGCCCGAAGCGCTCGACGACGCCGCGGTGGTCGGGGTGGTTGGAGACGACGAACGCGATGTCGGCGCCACCCAGCTCGTCGCGCTGCCAGCGCCAGAGCATCTCCATCAGCGCGTGCGGCTCGCGCGACGCCAGCACCGCGATCCGCGGCCGGTTCTGCACCAGCGTGAGGCGCCAGCGCATGCCGAACCGGCCGGCGACCTCGACCGCGAACGAGGCCCGCAGCCGCTCGGCGGCGGCCTCCGGGGTCTCGGTCGGCCCGGCGTCGAGGTCGACGACCATCCGCATGAAGAAGTGCCCGTCGGCCGCGCCGGTCGAGTGCTGGTCGGACTCGACGATGTTGCCGCCGTGACGGGCGAGGAGGCCCGACACGGCGGCGACGATCCCTGGCCGGTCGGAGCAGTCGATCAGGAGCCGGGCGCGCAGGCCCGGCGACGCGGCGGCATCGGTCATCGGGCGACGGTAGCGCTGTACGCCTGCGCGGCGCGAGCGCGACAGCGGATCGTGCGGGGCCAGGCGGGCAGGCCGGGCGGACGGGCGGGGCCTCCCGGTCGCTCGCCGCACCGGCCGGGAGTTCCTCGGACGCCGACTCCGGGAACCCTTCCTGCCAGGTAGCGAGTCTGGTGCGCGCCGCGGCCTCGACCGGCCCGGGACCACCGCCACCAGGAAACCCTCCTGCCAGGTACCAACCCTGGCGACCGCCGCCGCCCCGACCGGCCCGGGACCACCGCCACCAGGAAACCCTCCTGCCAGGTACCAACCCTGGCGACCGCCGCCGCCCTACGCCGCCCCGGCCCGCGGCGCCCAGCCCGCGAGGAACCGCAGCGCGGCCTCGGCCTCGGAGCCCGGCTCGGCGGTGTAGGCGACGAGCATCAGGTCCGGGCGTTCGAGGAGGGCGAAGCGCTGGACGTCCAGGACCATCGGGCCGGCGACCGGGTGGACGTACTGCTTACGGCGCTGGTCGGAGCCACGGACGCGGTGGTCGCCCCACCAGCGGCGGAAGTCCGCGTCCTTGACCGACAGCTCGCCGACCAGGGCGGTGACGCGCGGGTCGTCGGGGTCGCGGCCGGCCTGCATGCGCAGCGACGCGACGCAGTCCTGCGCGACCCGTCCCCAGGCGCCGTAGAGCGAGCGGAACGCCGGGTCGAGGAAGGCCAGGCGGACCATGTTGCGGTGCTCCGGCGGCAGCGCCCCGAAGTCGGTGATCAGGGCCGCGGCCATGCGGTTCCACGCGAGGATGTCGCTGCACGGGCCCAGCACCATCGCCGGGGTGTCGCCGAGCGCCTCGAGCACCCGGAGCGTCGGGGCGGGGACGGACTGGGGTGTGGCGGCCCCGCGGCGGCGCGGTGGCGGTCCGGCGACGGCCAGCAGGTAGTCGCGGCCCGCGTCGTCGAGGGCCAGCGCGTCCGCGAGCGCGTCCAGGACCTGCCGCGACACGCCGGTCGAGCGACCCTGCTCGAGCCGCACGACGTAGTCGACGCTGACGTTCGCCAGCTGCGCGAGCTCCTCCCGCCGCAGCCCGGGGACCCGGCGGGGGCGGCCGTCGTCCGGCAGGCCGACGTCGGCCGGACCCACCCGGGCGCGGCTGGCGCGCAGGAAGTCCGCGAGGGAGGAGCGGGACGGCGCAGGGGCCGTCGCGCCGCGCGCCGCCGCGCGCCCGACGTCCGCCGCCGGGCGGCGCGGGCCGGTGCTGCCGGGGTCGCGACGACCGGACATGACTCCAGTGTCCCGCACCGCGGAGGCCCCCGGGTGGTACTGCCGGTCCTACGAAGCGCCATCTCTGGCAGGTCCACCCGAGGCGGCGCACCCTGGGGACATGACACAGACCTGGATCGTCACCGGCAGCGCCCGGGGCCTCGGACGCGACCTCACCGAGGCGGCGCTGGAGGCCGGGCACTCCGTCCTGGCCACCGCCCGCCGCCCCGAGCAGCTCGACGACCTCGTCGCCCGCTACGGCGACCGAGTGCGGCCGTTCGCGCTCGACGTGACCGACGCGGCCGGCGCGGAGGCGGCCGTCGCCACCGCCGTCGAGGCCTTCGGCCGGCTCGACGTCGTCGTCAACAACGCGGGCTGGGCGGATCTCTCGGCACTCGAGGACACGACGCTCGACAGCTTCCGCGCGCAGATCGACACGAACCTCCTGGGCGTCGTGTACCTGACCAAGGCCGCGATCCCGGTGCTGCGCGAGCAGGGCTCGGGCCACGTGATCCAGATCTCCTCCGTCGGCGGGCGCGTCGCGTCGCCGGGGCTGTCCGCCTACCAGGCGGCGAAGTGGGCGGTGGGCGGCTTCTCCGAGGTCGTCGCCGCCGAGGTCGCGCCGTTCGGCGTCCGGGTCACCGTCGTCGAGCCGGGCGGGATGCGCACGGAGTGGGCGAGCACGTCGATGACCATCCCGGAGGTCTCGGAGCCCTACCGCGACTCGGTCGGTGCCCGCGCCAGGTTCATGGACCAGGACATGTCGTGGGCCATCGGCGACCCGCGCAAGGTCGCCGACGTCGTCATCGGGATCGCGGCGCAGGACGACCCGCCGCTCCGCCTGCTGCTCGGCTCCGACGCGTTCACGATCGCGCGGGCGGCCGCGGACCGCAGGACCGAGGACGACCTGCGGCTGGAGTCGGTGAGTCGCAGCACCGACGCCTGAGGGGGTCGGGCGGGGCGGGTCGGGTCGGGCGGGGCGGGGAGATCGGAAGATCACACCACTGAACACCATACACATTCT
>NZ_JBFAPC010000084.1:0-24738 GCF_040675535.1 Patulibacter sp. NPDC049589
GAGCCGCCGGGCGTCGAGGTCCGGCGCCCCCGCGCGCCGGAGCAGCGCGGCGGTCTCGTCGGGGCGGAAGGCGAGCTCGTCGGGGCCGACGACGATCGACGGCCGCTCGACGGCGTCGGGCCCGTGGGCGGCGCGGGCCCGGTCGGACGCGGACGTCCCCGCCCCGCCGTCGAGGAGCAGCCGGAGGCGGCCGTCGGCGGCCCCGGCCCGGCGCCCGAGGATCACCGTGTCGAGCAGGACGGCGAGGTCGGGGAGGGACGGCTCCGCGCGCATGGACAGCACGACCGACAGGCCGGGCGGGCCCGAGACGGCGACCGCGCGCAGCAGGTCGCGGGCGGCCCGGGAGCGGACCACGTGCAGGTCGTCGAGGACGAGCACGCCGTAGGTGGTGCGGCGGCGGCGCGGCGGCACGCGCTCCGGGTCGGGGCCGGCGTCGCGTCGCGGCTCGCGGTCGAGGGCGTCCAGCGCCGACCGCAGCCGGAGGACGAGGTGCTGCGGGTCGTCGTCGCGGTCGTCGAGGGCCAGCCACGCGCAGGGCCGCGGCGACGTCGCCGCCCACGCCGCCAGCGCCGTCGTCCGGCCGTACCCGGGCGGCGCGGCCACCACCGTCACCGGGTGGGCGGTCGCGGCCTCCAGGAGCGCGGTGAGCCGTGGTCGCGGCAGGGTGCCGGTCGGCACGCCCGGGGGCGCCGGGAGGGGGACGGCGACGGGATGGTCCGTCGCGCGGGACGTGGCGCGGCCGCGCTCGTCCGATGGTCCAGGGCGCTGTCCGCGGCGCGCGGGCGCGGGCATCGTGGAATTCCGCGGAGCCACATCAGGAGCATCCCCCAGCCCGACCCGGCTCCGGGCCGATCGGCTCCTGGATCTTCTGCGGTGCCCACCCCGACGGCAGGCCCCGGGGTCCCCGATGGTACGGGTGGTGTGAACGCAGGTACCGTAGGTGCCGGTGTCCGGTCTCGATCCTGAGGACGGAGGACGTCCGGCGACGATCCTCCCCCCGCTGCTGGACCGCGACGCGGAGACGGCGCTGCTGCGCGCGGCGGTCGACGACGCCGTGGCCGGCACGGGCCGGCTCGTCGTCATCGAGGGCCCCGCGGGGATCGGCAAGTCGCGGCTGCTGCAACAGGCCGCGGAGCTCGCCCGGTCGCGCGTCCCCACGATCCTCCACGGCGCGGGCGACGAGCTGCGCCGGACCCGGGCGCTCGGGCTCGTGCGCGGGCTGCGGGACGACGCCGGCGCCCCGGCGTTCCCGGACCTCGACGCCGGCGACCCGGCGGCGGACGTCGCGGCGCCGGACGGCGGGGCGGCCGCCGTCCACGGCGTCCTCGGGGCCCTCCGCGCGCTGACGGGCCCGGATGGACGCGACCCCGTCCTGCTGGTCCTCGACGACCTGCACTGGGCGGACGCCGGCTCGCTGCGCGTCCTCGACGAGCTGGCGGGCGGGCTCGCCACCCTGCCGCTGGCCGTCGTCGTCGCGACCCGCCCGCGCGAGCCCGGCGCGTTCCACGACCTCCTCGACCGGCTGCGCGCGCGGGCCGGCGCCGGCTACGTGCGTCCCGCGCCCCTCAGCGCGTCGGCGGTGGGCGTGATGGCGGCCGAGGCGCTGCCGTCCGGCCGCGCGACCCCGCAGGCGATCCGCGCCCTGGCGCAGCGCAGCGGCGGCAACCCGTTCTACGTCCGGGAGCTCCTGCGCGCCGACGCCGTCGACGCGGGGGACGCCGCGGTCCCCGACGCCGTCCGCCGGTCGGTCCGCCTGCACCTGCAGCGCCTGGGCCCGGAGGCCGTCGCCCTCGCGCGCGCGGTGTCGGTGCTCGGGTCCGGGCGGACGCTGCGCACCGCCGCGGCGCTCGCCGGGCTCGACGCCGAGGCGGCGGAGGCCGCCGCCGACGCGCTCGCGCGGGTCGACGTCCTGCGCCCCGGTGACCCGCTGGCCTTCGAGCACGCGCTGCTCGCCGACGCGGTCCGGGCCGAGCTCGAGCCCTTCGCGCGGGCCCGCCTGCACCGGCGCGCCGCGACGCTCCTGCACGAGCACGGCGCCGCCGACGACCAGGTCGCCGCGCACCTCCTGGAGGCGCGCGCCGACGGCGACCCCTGGGTGGCCGCGACCCTGCTGCGCGCCGCCCGCGCCACGAACGCGGCGGGCGACCCGGTCGCCGCCGGCCGCCTGCTCGAGCGCGCCCGCCGCGAGCCGCCGCCGCCCGAGCTCGAGGGCGACGTCGCGGGCGCCCTGGCCGAGGCCGACGCCCTCGCGGGCCGCCCCGGCGCCGCCGAGCGCCTGGCCGAGGCGCTGCAGCTGATCGACGACCCGCGCCGCCGCGCCGAGCTGCGCTACGCGCTCAGCCGCGCGTTCCACCTGGCCCAGCGGTTCGGCGACGCGGCCCGCACGTCCGGCGACGCGCTCGACGGCCTGGCGCCCGACGACGCCCTCTACGACCGGGTCCTCGCGGGCTGGATGACCGACGCGCTCTTCGACCCGCACCTCCAGCCCCAGACCGACCCGCGCGTCGCCGCCGTCACGGCGGAGATCCGGGCGGGCTCCGCGGCCGCCGGGCCGCTGCTCGCCCACGCGACGACCCTGGCGGCGCTGGACGAGGCGCCGGCGGACGTCGTGCGGCAGCTCGCCCGCCGCGCGACGTCCCGCGATCCGCTCGCCGACGCGGCGGCCCACGGGTTCCCCCTGACCCACGTGTCGACGGGGCTCCTGCACGCGGACCTGCTCGACGAGCTGCTCGCGATCACCGAGCGGGCGCTCGCGTCGCCGGCGGCCCGCACCAGCGTCCTCGCGCAGATGACCGCCCGCGGCGGACGGGCCTACGCGCACCTGCTCCGCGGCGAGCTGACGGACGCGGTGCGGGAGGGCGAGCGCGCGCAGGCGATCTCGCGGGCCACCGACACCCCGTACTCCGCGTGGTGGATCGTGGCCGTCGCGGAGGCCCACCTGGCGGCCGGCGACGTCGACGCCGCGCAGGCCGCCCTGCGGCAGGCCGCGGACGTGACGATCCCGGCGTTCGCGGAGCTGCGGCTGGGCGAGGCCGCGGCCGCGGTCGCGCTGCAGTCCGGGGACCCGGAGGCCGCGATCCGCATCGCCAGCGCCGGCGAGGAGGCCCGGGCGGGGCACGGCGGGATCCGCCTGTCGCTCGGGGCCCGCGACGGCCGCGGGACGCTCGCCACGGCGCTCGCCGCGGTCGGCCGCCGCGACGAGGCGCTGGAGCTCGCGGACGCGGAGGTGGCGCGGACGGCGGACGCGGTGGTCCCCCGGCACCACGCCGACGCGCTGCTGATCGCCGGCGCGATCCGGGGCGCGGAGGGCACGCCGGCCCTGGAGCAGGGCGTCGCGCTGCTGCGCAGCTCGCCGTCGCGGGTGCTGCTGCTGCGGGCGCTGACGGCGCTCGGGCTCGCGCGCCGGGCGGCCGGCGACGCCCCCGGGTCCCGCGCCGCGCTGCTGGAGGCCCTCGAGCTGGCCGAGCGCCTGGGCCTGTCGCAGCGGGCCGACGAGCTGCGCGGCGACCTGCGGACCGTGGGTGCGAGGCCGCGCCGGGCGGCGCTCCGCGGGCCGGGAGCCCTGACCGACGCCGAGCTGGACGTCGCCCGGCTGGCGGCGTCGGGGCTCGGGAACCCCGCGATCGCGGCGCGCCGGCACGTCAGCCGCAAGACGGTGGAGACCCATCTGGGCCGGATCTACCGCAAGCTCGGGATCGGCTCGCGGGACGAGCTGGCCGCGGCGCTGGCCGACGGCGACGGCCCCTAGGAGCTCGCGCCGGAGCCCGCGTCGCCGCCGGGCAGCTCGATGGCGCCGTCGGGGGCCTCGACGGTCACCGGCCGGTCGAACGCGCTCAGGGTCGCCTCCGACGCCGTGGAGCGGTCGTCGGGGTCGTCGCAGCGCTTGTCGGGGGTGCCGCCGGGACGCCGCGGGCCGGTCTGCACGACCCGCAGCGGCAGGGGCGGCCCGGACGTGGCGGTGAGCAGGCGGCTGGGGCTGGTGCCGGGCTGGTCGCCGGCGTCGATCAGCACGTCGGCGGGTGTGCCGTCGATGCTCTCCTGGGGGCCGGCCTTCAGCGTGCCGTTGCCGACCAGGAGGCACGCCGCCAGGGTCTTGGGCGCGAACCCGTCGAGCAGGTCGGTGACGTCGGCGCTGGAGGCCGGCAGCTTCACCCACGTGTCCGCGATCCGGTCGGCCACCGCCTTGCCGTCCTTGCCGAGGTTGGCCGTCCAGTACTCCGCGTTGCCGCGCGCGTAGGCGGCGCCGGGCAGGACCTTGAGGCGCAGGGCGGTCGGGCCGAGCCGCACGAGGACGGAGGCGCGTCCCTCGGCCGTGATGTCGCCGGTGATCGTGGTGTAGCCGTCCGGATCCGTCTGGCTGGCCACGAGGTGGTAGCTCTTGACGGCGGCCAGGGCCTTCGAGGACGCCTCCAGGCGTGCGGTCACGTCCGACGAGGAGGACCCCGACGCCGACGAGCCCGACGTCGTGCCGCCGCCGTCGGAGTCCGAGCCGCCGCAGGCCGCGAGGGCCAGCGGCAGGAGCAGGGCCGGGATCAGGAGGCGGGCGGGACGACCGGGAGCACGCATGGCGTCAAGGTACCCGTCCGGTGTGTACACCGGTTCGGTGAGATCTCGCAGGACGCGCCGGCCGGAGCGCGGCGCCGCGGCCGACAGCCGCCGGGGGTCAGTCCAACGTGCCGGGTGGCAGCACGTAGCGCCGCGGCACCGGGGCCTGCACCGGGCCGCGGTCGTGGAAGTGGGAGCCGTGCAACCCCTGCTGGCCGGGGCGCGGCGGCGCGGCGGCCTCGGGCTCGCCGTCGTGGTCCGCGATCCAGGCGAGCACGTCGGCCGAGCCGGTGCCCTCCGCGAGGATCGACGACCGCTCGATCACGTGGCCGCCGGAGCGGTGCGGGCGGGACAGCCGGGCGACGAGCGCGCGGATCGCGAGGTCGTCCATCAGACGACCGACGACGGGCGGTCCGAGGGCTGCCGGGGGATGGTGTGCACGGGGCGACCTTCCGAGCCCGCCGGGATCGGCGTCGGGGCTCTGTCCGCACGACCCTACTCCTCGTCCGGCGCAGGATCGACCGATCCGCGGCCTCAGTGCCGCCCGGCCCGGTGGTCGCCGCGGGCCTGCGCCTGGGCCTCGGCCATCGCCCGCGCCTGGACCTCGAGCGCGGCCTCGACCGACGCCGCGTGCTCGCGGCGCGCGGCCGACGCGGCATCCTCGGCGCACTTCGGCCCCGACGGCACGTCGGCGGGGAAGCCCCCGATCGCCGCCCGCAGGCGTTCGACCAGGACGGCGGAGCGCCGGTGGTCCGAGAACCGCTCCTCCGCCTTCTGCTGCCGGCCGGGGTCGCGATCCCCGTAGAGCCAGCGCGCCCACGGGGACCCGGGCTTGCCGAGCCGCACGAGCGCCCACAGGCCCACGGGCGGGAACAGCAGCGCGCCGAAGCCGTGGAAGAACCGGCCCTTCGCGAAGCAGACCCCCGTCACGAGCAGGGCCCCGATCGTGTAGCCGGCCGACACCGCGGTGGCCAGCACGTCGTCGCCCGTGGCGATCTGCAGCGGGTTGATGCCGAGGAAGATCAGGCCCATGAACGCGGCGGTGACCGCGACGGCGTCGATCGACTGCCGGCCCTCGCGCGCCCAGTACACGTCCCGCAGGTAGACCCAGAGGGCGAACTCGTCGAACGTCAGGCCGACGCCGATGCCGAAGACCACCGCGGAGACCTGGAACCACGGGGCCTGGCCGCCGAGGGCGAACCCCAGCGTGCCGCCGGCCATCATGAGGCAGATCCCCCACACGAGGTGGTGCAGGTGCACGCCGCCGGTGACGACGCTCCCGGGCCACCACGGGAAGCGGTCGCTGCGGGACATCCGCGCGCTCGTGCGGATGAAGAGGAACGACCCGAGGAACGCGGCGAGCACGAGGAAGATGCCCTCGCGGCCGGGATCCTGGACGTACTCGCGCCACTGATCCGCTGGGAACGTGGCGACGACCATCACCCCTGACGGTACCGGGACGGGCGGTGACGGCGATCCGGCAGGCGTTGCGGCGCCCGGGCCGGTCCACGGACGGGGACGGCCCGGAGGGCGTGGGCGCCAGACGCTCACCTGGCGCGTCGGCGGCCGCTGGGGCGATCCGCCGCGGCGACGCCGGGCGCCCGGGGGGTCCGGGGCGGGGAGGACGCGGGTACCCTCGGACGCCAGCCGTGCCGCCCGAAGCGCCTCCACCCGCCGCGGTCCCGCCCGCGCCCGCGCCCGCCCCGCCGCGGGCCGTCGCCGTCCGGGCACACGTGCTCGCGGCCGTCTTCCTCGGCGGGATGCTCGGGACCCTGGCGCGCGCGGGACTGGCGGAGGCCGTCCCGCACGACGACCCGGCCGCGTGGCCCGGGGCGACGTTCGCGGTCAACCTCGTCGGCGCGGCGCTGCTCGGCTGGTGGTCGACCCGGCTGCTGCGCGACCCCGGCGCCGACCCGCGCCTGCGCCCGTTCCTCGCGACCGGGATCTGCGGCGGACTGACGACGTTCTCGACGCTCCAGCTGGAGCTCGTCCGGATGGTCCGCGTCGACGCCTGGGGCACGGCCGTCGGCTACGCGGCGGCGTCGATCGTCCTGGGCCTCGCGGCGGTCGTGGCCGGTCGCGCGGCGGCGCACCGGGTCCCGTCCGGCAGGCGGACCGGGGGCCCCGCGTGACCGTCCTGCTCTGGGTCGGGGTCGCGGTGGCGGGCGGCGCGGGCTCCGTCCTGCGGCTGCTCGTCGACGAGGCCGTCCGCGCGCGCCGGCCCGGCGGCGACCTCCCGCTGGGCATCCTCGTCGTCAACGTCTCCGGCGCGCTCGTCCTCGGCCTGCTCGCGGGCCTGGCGCTGGACCACGACGCGTCGCTGCTGCTCGGCACCGCGCTCGTCGGCGCGTACACCACGTTCTCCACCTGGATGCTCGACACCGTGAACGCGTGGTCGCGGCGGCTGGTCGCCGTCGCGGTCGCGAACGTCGTCGTGAGCCTGGCGCTGGGCGTCGCGGCTGCAGCGGTGGGGCGCGCGGTCGGCGCGGCGGTGTAGGACCGCCCGCCGCCGTGTCGTCGCACGCGCTCGCGCGGCGTACGCCCCGGGTGCATATGGACGCACCACGGGCACGACCCCCGAGAGGACGGGCCTTCCTAGGAGTCCCCGTTGGGCCGCCGGCGGTCCTGCTTGACCTGGCCGCGCTTGACCTTCGACTCCACGCGCTTGCGCTTCGCCGAGCGCGACGGCTTCGTGGCGCGGCGCTTGGCGTCGACGTGGAGCGCGTCGCGGATCCGCTCCGCGAGGCGGTCGAGCGCGAGCTGCCGGTTGCGGGACTGGCTGCGGGCGTCCTGCGAGACCGCGCGGACGACCGGGCCGACGCGGTCCAGGACGAGGGCCTGCTGGCCGGGCGACAGCGCCTCGCTCGCGCGGACGTCGAACGAGACCTCGATCCGCGACGAGGTCATGTTCGCGTGCTGGCCCCCGGGTCCGGACGAGCGGCTCGCCCGGATGACGACGTCGCTGAGCGGGATCCGGGTCCCGCCGTTGATGCGCAGCGACTCCATGATCGTCCTCCAGCGTAGGGGGTCGGGGGGGGTCCGGCGGCGTCGCCGGGTCCGGGTGCGGCGCCGGTTCGAGTCCCGCTCGCCGGTCCCCGCGGCGGAGGCGCCCGGGCCGCGAGGCGGTGCGCTCGGCCCGAGCCTCGGGGCCGATCTCGGTCCCCGACCGCCACGACTCCGCGGGAGAACGGGGAAGCCCTTAGGACGAGCGCATCCATGCCAACTACGATGGGGCGACCATGAGTGATCTCCAGCGCCGTTCGGGCCGCAACCTCAGCCGCAGCCAGCGTGTCGACCGCGCGTTCAAGCTGACCGTCGCGACCGGCGGGCTCGGGGTCGTCGGCCTCGTCGTGCTGTTCGCGGTCTCCCCCTTCCTCGGGATCGTCCTGCTCGTCCTCGCGGCGATCAGCGGCGTGATGCTGAAGCGGACGCTCGGCAGCTGACCCGACCCCGAGAAGCGGGGGCCGGGGCCCGCGCGCCTAGCGGATCTTGACCGGCGTCCCCATCGGGATGCGGTCGTAGAGGTCGATCACGTCGGACGGGTGCATCCGCAGGCAGCCGTGCGAGGCGCGGGTGCCGATCGACCAGGCCTCGGACGTGCCGTGGATGCCGATGCCGTCGCGCAGGCCGAGCCAGCGGGCCTTCAGCGGGTTGTTCGGCGCGCCGCCCGGGATGACCTGGCCGGCGAGCGAGCCCGCCCACGCCGAGTTCGGCACGTGCCAGGCGGGGTTCACCTGCTTGGAGGTGATCGAGTACATGCCCGCCGGGGTGGTGTGGCCCTCGGAGCCGACGGCGATCTTGTAGGTCTTCGAGAGCTTCAGGCGCTTGAAGACGCGCAGGCGGAACGACGGGCGGTCGACGGTGATCAGCGTCGAGTACTGGCGCTTGAGCCCGGCGACGGTGACGCTCGCGGTGGTGCGGACGACGGCGAGCTTCAGCGTGCGCGGCTTCGTGGGGTCCTTCAGGACCGCGCCGACGAGGGACTCGAGCTTGCCGCGGTCGAGCTTCCAGCCGTTGCGCGAGCCCGTGACGCGCTGCTTGGTGATGCCGATCTTGATCGTCGCGTTGCGCGACGCCTTCTGCATCGAGGAGATCGAGCGGTACCAGCGGGCGAGCGACGCCGAGTTCCAGGTCGCGATCACCGGCAGCGACGTGTTCGGGGCGGCCTTCGCCGCGGCCTGCGACAGCGCCTCGAGGTCGAAGCGGTACTTGATCGTGGACATCGACAGCTTGTGCGCGCGGCCGGCGACCGTGAGGACGACGTCGGCGGTCGACGGGGCCTTCGCCTCGAGCCCGTTGCGGAGGGCCGCCTTCGCCTTCGTGCGGCTGAGTCCGGAGAGGTCGATGTCGCCGAACCTCACGCCGGCGGCGACGACCTCCTTCGCAGGCGCGGTCGGCGCGGCAGGGGCGGTCGTGGGCGTGGTCGCGGCGGTGGTGGTCGCGGCGGTGGCTGATGCGGGGACGGCGACGGCGGACGCGATCAGCGCGCCCAGCAGCACGGTGCGCGTGGTGGGGACCACGCGGAGGGAGGACGACGGCATCAGCCCATCGTAGGTCGGCCCTCCCGGCCGCGAGCCACCTGCAAGATCCGCTGCGCGGGCGGACGGCGTCCGCCCTCCGGGCACCGGAGCGCGCCCGTCCCGACAGGCCCCGGGCGGCGGCCGGCAACGCCCCGGAGGGCGTCCCGGGCCCGACCCGGCCGGGTCAGGCGGCGAGCTCCAGCGGCTCCCGGCCGACGTCCGTGGCGTCCCAGTCCCCGGCCCGCAGCGCGCTGCGGAACCCCGTCAGCAGGTCGCAGACGAGCTCCGGGACCTCGAGCTGTGGGCAGTGGCCGACGCCGTCGAGCCGCTCGTAGCGGGCGTCCGGGATCGCGGCCAGCAGGTGGCGCGAGCCGCGGCAGGTGACCATCCGGTCCCGCTCGCCCCAGACGAGCAGGACGGGGCAGACGATGCGGTGCAGCTCGAAGGGGTCGACGAGCTCGTTCTTCAGCCGGCGGCCGGTGGCCAGGAGCCGCCGGACGTCGCGGGCGGAGCGGAAGTGGCTGGCGAAGGCGTCGGTGTCCTCGCGGCGGGCGCGCGACGGGTCGCCGTAGGCGAGCTGCTTGTAGATCCGGCTCGTCGCGGCCCGCAGGACCGGGCTCGGGACGGGCATCGCGTCGCTGAGCGCCCAGCGCAGCAGCGGCTGCTGCTCGATGACGCCGAACCACGCGGGGTGGTCGAAGCCGGCGGGCCCGATCGGCACGACGCCCGCGGGCGACGGCTCCTCCTGGGCGCAGCGCAGGGCCACCGCCCCGCCCATGGAGTTGCCGACGAGGATCGGGGCCTCGTCGCCCCACAGCGCCGTGGACGCGGCGTGCACGATCCGCACGTACTGGTCGAGCATCGGCTCGTCCGGCCGCAGGCGGTCGGCGGCGCCGAAGCCCGGCAGGTCGATCGCGACGGCGCGCTGGCCCCGGTCGGCGAGCAGCGCGAGGACCCGGCGCCACGTGTCGGCCGAGTCGGAGTAGCCGTGCAGGAGGAGCAGTGGCGCGCCGCCCGTGCCGGGCGCCGCCGAGCCGCCGACCTCCAGCAGGCGGGTGCGGAACCCGGCCACCAGGGCGGTCCGCTCCTCGATGCGGCTGCTCGTCGTCATCAGAGAACGCTAACCGCCGGGGAGGGACACGTGGGGCTCATGTGTTCAGCATCGGCTTCCGTGCAGACGTCACACTCGGTGTACGGCGGCACCTGGACGTTCGTTGGTCCGCAGGACGGCGGAGTGGCAGCGGGAGTGCAGCGGGCGCGGCCGCCGGGCGGCGTCCTCCGTCCCGCCGGCCGGGCCCGCGGCGTCGCCCGTCACCGTCGCCGCCCGGCCTCCGGCCCGCGCGAAATGCCTGCACAGACGGCATCCGGCCCGCACCGGTCCTCCGTCCGGGTCCGGTCGTACCTTCTCCCTCCATGGAACTGCGCGAGCTCGACCACGGGGCATCCGTGGACCAGGTGCTCCTCGTGCGCGGCGCGGACCTGCGGACCAAGCGGGGCGCCGACGACGTCTTCCTCCGGCTCGAGCTCTCCGACCGCTCGGGCAGCGTCACCGCGATGGTCTGGGACGACGCCGAGGAGGTCGCTCGGGTCGCCGTCCGGGGCCACGCGGTGCGGGTGATCGGGCGCTTCGAGGTCCACGAGCGGTTCGGCCGCCAGATCGCGCTGGACCGCCTCGAGGCGGTGCCGCAGGGAGAGGTCGACCTCTCGACGCTCGTCGAGGGCCCGTCGCAGCCGGTGGCGGAGCTCGAGCGGCGCTTCAGGGGCCTGATCGAGCGCACGGGCGACCCGTGGCTGCGCCGCCTGCTGGAGCGGGTCTTCGATCCACAGGGCGCGTTCTGGCCGCGCTTCCGGGCCGCGCCGGCCGCGAAGCACTTCCACGAGGCCTACCCGCACGGCCTGCTCGACCACACCCTGCGCGTGGCCGAGGCCGTCGAGGGCCTCGCGCCGCTGTTCCAGCCGGTGGACCGGGACGTCGCGGTCGCCGGCGCGATCCTCCACGACATCGGCAAGGCACAGACGTACACGTCGGACCCGGTCGCCCCGGACCTCACCGACGTCGGGCGGCTGGAGGGCCACATCGTCGTCGGCTACGAGATCGTGCGCCGCGTCGTCGGCGCGATCGAGGGCTTCCCGCCGGACACCGCCCGCTCGATCCGCCACATCGTGCTCAGCCACCACGGCAAGGTCGAGTACGGCAGCCCGGTCGTCCCCGCGACGCGCGAGGCCGTCCTCGTCCACCAGGCCGACGACCTGGCCGCGCGGATGGGCAGCATCGACCGCCTGGAGCGCGCGATGGCGCCGGGCGACACGTGGTCGGCGTTCGACCGTGCGCTCGGCGGCGCCGTGTACTTCGGCCCGGCGCGCGGCGGCGTCGCCCCGGAGCCCCCGGCCGCCGAGGCCGCCCCGGACCCCGGCGCATGGTCCGGCGGCGCCGCGGGCGCCGGGCCTCCCGCCTGGTCCGGCGGGTCGGGCCCGCCCCCCGGCGACGACCCGCCCGAGCCCCCGCCGGCGGTCGCCGAGGTCCCCGCGGAGGAGGCGCCGCCCCGCCGCGCGGCCGCCGCGCAGTCCTCGCTCATCGGCCCCGGCGCGGACATCCCGTCGGGAATGGACCTTCGGGCCGCCTGAGGGCGCCGGGGAAACCCGCTGCGTCTCGCCCCTTTCGGCGACCGCGGGCGCCGTCCACCCTGCGCCGGACCCCTCCGGGCCGTACAGTCCCCGGACGATGGCGAAGGACACCGAGAAGCTGATCAGGCAGCTCTCGCTGATCTCGTACCTCATGGCGGAACGACGGCCGGTGACGGCGCCGGAGATCCGGCGGGACGTCGAGGGCTACAGCGGGATGAACGAGGACGCGTTCGCGCGGCGCTTCTACGCGGACCGCGCGGAGCTCGAGTCGCTCGGCATCCAGCTGACGATCGAGCGCCCGGGCGACGGCAGCGCCGAGCAGGAGCACTACTCGCTGCGCAGCGAGAACTTCCACCTGCCGCCGATCGCGTTCTCCGACGAGGAGCTCGCGTCGCTGCAGCTCGCTCTGAGCCTGCTGGACGGCGAGTTCGCCTACGCCGAGCCGCTGCGCCTGGCGCTCCAGCAGCTCTCGTGGGGCCGCCCGTCGCCGCTCACCGAGCCGGCGGCGCGCCTGGTCGGCCTCGGCATCACCGCCGGGGTCGCGGGCCGCGACCCCTCGCAGCGGCTGGCGAAGGTCGAGTCGGCGATCTTCCGCAACAAGACGATCGTCTTCGAGTACCACTCGCTGCACCGCGACGTGATCGAGTCGCGCAAGGTCGACCCGTACCACCTGCTCTTCCGCGGCGGCCAGTTCTACCTGCTGGGCAAGGACTACGAGCGCGGCGGGCTGCGCGTCTTCCGGCTCTCCCGGATCCGCGACAAGGTCGCGTACGCCACGAAGGCCGAGCACGACTTCCGGCGTCCCGACGACTTCGACCCGCGCCCCTACGGCGACCGCGCCGACTGGCAGATGTCGGAGACCGTCGGCACGGCGAAGATCCGCATCGCCGGCCGGATCGCGTGGCAGGTCCAGCGCGCCCACGGCCGCCAGGGCACGTTCGAGACGCTCGACGGCGCCGGCGCGGCCGCGACGTCCGCCGGCGGCGACCAGACGTCGACGGGCCGCGGGTCGCGCGCCGTGGCGGGTGGATCCGGGACGGCGACGGGCGCCGGCACGGCGTCACCCCCGGAGCGCGACGGTGAGGCGGGCGTCGCCGGACCCGCCGGCCCGGATCCGCGCCCCCCGGCCGACGTCGTCTTCACGACCGACTACGGCGTCGCCCGCGCCCTGCTGGGCTGGGTCATGCGGATCGGCGAGCACGCCGAGATCCTCGAGCCCGCGTCCCTGCGCGACGAGTACCGCGCCCGCGTCGAGCTGGTCCGCGACCGCCACTCCGGGCCGTTCACGCCCGCCCGCGGCCGGCTCGTCGAGCCCGTCGAGGACGCCGGCGCCGACGGCCCGCCCACCCGCGACGGGATCATCCGCCCGGAGCGCTTCGCCCGCCTGGTCACGCTCGCGTCGATCCTGATCCACGCGGGCCGGGCGGCCGAGCGGCTCGAGGTGCAGGAGCTGCTGAACCGCCTGAACGTCTCCGACGCCGAGCTGCGCGACGACATCAACGTCCTCAACGTCGTGAACTTCGGCGGCGGCTCGTACGTCCTCTACGCCGAGATCGCGTCCGACGGCTACCTCGACGTCGACCCCGAGCCGTACTCCGACCACTTCGCCCGGCCGGCGCGCCTGCTGCCGGTCGAGGCCAAGGCCCTGGTCGCCGCGATCGACCTGATCGGCGACCACTTCCCCGACGGCACGCTCGGCGACGTCCGCCGCAAGGTCGTCGACGCGCTCGGCGAGGACCCGCTCGAGCACGGCCTGCAGGTCGCCCACGGCGGCGGCGACGACCGCGACCTCTCGCGGCTGATCTCGCGCGCCGCGCACGACCGCAAGCTCGTCGAGCTCGACTACTACAAGCCCAACGAGGACGAGTTCTCGCACCGCACCGTCGAGCCGTACGCGCTCATCAACGGCCGCGAGGGCTGGTACGTCGCCGCGTTCGACCCGGCCCGGGACGACGTCCGCCACTTCCGCCTCGACCGCATCCGCCACGCGCACGTGCTGGAGCAGACGTTCGAGCGCCGCCCGGAGGTCGACCCGGCCGCCGAGGTCGCCGGCTGGCCCCGCACCGGCGAGCTGCCCGCGTCGCGCTCCGCCCGCGTCTGGGTCAGCCCGGACCGCGCCCGCTGGGAGCGCGAGCGCCGCACGATCGCCGAGGAGCTCGAGGACGGCGCGCTGGTCACCGAGATCGCGTTCGCCGGCGTCGACTGGCTCGTCCGCGAGGTCCTGACGGAGATCGGCGACCTCGTCGTGCTGGAGCCCGGCGACGCCCGCGACGCCGTCCGCCGGGTCGCCGAGGGCCTGCTCGCGCGCTAGCCGGCCGGCCGCTGTTCGACGCCGCCCAGCGCGCCGGGGAGGTCCGGGGCGACCTGACCCTCGAGCAGGCCCTCGAGGCGGTCGTCGCGATCGCCCGGATCGACGGCGACGCCGCCGACGTCGAGCCGGTCCTCGGGACGCTGCTGGACGGACTCCGTCCTCCGGCCGGCGCGGCGGCGGGATCCTGATCGTCTAGCGTCGCCTCATGAGCCGCCGCGACCGCATCACGATGAGCGACGAGGAGGCCCTGGCCTTCCTCGACGAGGAGCGCACCGTCGTCTGCGCGACCCAGGGCCCGCGGGGCTGGCCGCACCTGATGCCCCTCTGGTACGTCGTCCGCGACGGCCGCCTGTGGGCGTGGACGTTCGCCAAGTCCCAGAAGGCGATCAACCTCGAGCGCGACCCGCGGGCGACGCTGCAGGTCGAGGCCGGCGAGACGTACGACCAGCTGCGCGGCGTGATGCTCGAGTGCGAGGTCGTCCTGCACCACGACCTCGACGTCCTGAAGCCGCTGGGTACCGAGATCCTGCGCCGCTACACGCCGGGACTCGGCGAGGGCCAGCCGCTCCCCGATGGGGCGGCCGAGGCGATCGAGGCCCAGGCGAGCAAGCGCGTGGCCTTCGAGTTCGTCGAGCAGCGCCGCTCGACGTGGGACCACCGCAAGCTCGCTCCGGGCGTGTACTAGCGGCGGGGCCGACCGTCCGGTGCGGGCGGCCCGCGGCGCCCCGGACGCGCGGTGGAGGGCCGCCGCGCCGGATACCGCCGTTCACCATGAGGGTCCCCCGGCGCCGGGCGGGCCCGGACGGGTGGCGGGCCGTCCGGGCCCGGCCCTATAGCCTCCGCCGCTCATGGCGCATCTCAAGGGTCTGATCCTCTCGGGCGGACGCGGTACGCGGCTGCGGCCGATCACGCACACGTCGGCCAAGCAGCTGGTCCCCGTGGCCAACCAGCCGGTGCTCTTCTACGGCATCCGCTCGATGGTGCAGGCGGGGATCACGGAGATCGGGATCATCCTGAACCCCGAGACCGGCGGCGAGATCCGCGAGGTCGCCGGCGACGGCTCGCAGTTCGGCGCGCAGATCACCTACATCGACCAGACGTCCCCGGACGGCCTGGCGCACGCGGTGCTGACGGCCGAGCCGTTCCTCGGTGAGTCGTCGTTCGTGATGTACCTGGGCGACAACCTGCTGCAGGGCGGCATCTCGGAGCTCGTCCAGCAGTTCGAGCAGCACGCGCCGGACGCGATGATCCTGCTGCAGCCGGTCGAGGACCCGACGGCGTACGGCGTCGCGGAGCTGCAGGACGGCCGCGTCACCCGGCTGGTCGAGAAGCCGCAGGAGCCCAAGAGCGACCTGGCGCTCGTCGGGGTCTACCTCTTCACGAAGCGGATCCTGCAGGCCGCCAAGGCGATCGACCCGTCGCCGCGCGGCGAGCTGGAGATCACCGACGCGATCCAGTGGCAGGTCGACCAGGGCGACCGCGTCGAGCCGCACGTCGTGCACGGCTGGTGGAAGGACACCGGCAAGCTCGCCGACATGCTCGAGGCCAACCGCCTGATCCTCGAGACGATCGAGCGGCGCGTCGACGGCCAGGTCGACGAGGCGTCCAACGTCGAGGGCCGCGTGATCATCGAGGCCGGCGCGCAGATCGTCCGCTCCGTCGTCCGCGGTCCGGTCGTGATCGGCCACGACGCCGTGATCACCGACAGCTACGTCGGCCCGTACTCCGCGATCGCCCGCGACGCGGTCGTCGAGCGCTCCGAGGTCGAGCACTCGATCCTGCTGGAGCGCGCGAAGCTGATCGGGCTGGAGGGCCGCATCGAGTCCTCGCTGCTCGGCCGCGACGTGATCGTCCGCCGCGGCGAGCGGACGCCCCGCGCCTACCGCTTCATGGTCGGCGACAACTCCGAGATCGAGATCCTCTAGGCGATGGGCTTCTCCCAGCAGCGCGGCGTCCAGCGACTCGGGCCGAACTTCATCGTCCGGCCGAACAAGGGGGCGCTGGACCGCAGCGACGACGACGGTCCCGACGCGGCCGCGTCGCGGCGCCGGATGATCGTCGTCGGGGCGACCGGGATGCTCGGCCACCGCGTGGCCGACGTCGCCCGCGTGCACGGCTGGGACGTCGTCGAGGCGCCCCGGGTGGCGTTCGACATCACCGACCTCGGCAGCACGACGGTCTGGCTGGAGAAGGCCTCGCCGGCCGTCGTCGTCAACTGCGCGGCCTACACGAACGTCGACGCGGCGGAGGAGGACGAGGCCGCCGCGCTGCGCGTCAACGGCGAGGGCGCCGGCAACCTCGCCAAGGCGACCGCCGCGCTGGGCGCGCGGATCATCCACGTGTCGACCGACTACGTCTTCCGCGGCGACGCGACCGAGCCGTACGCGGAGGACGCCCCGGTCGACCCGCAGGGCGCCTACGGCCGGACGAAGCTGGTGGGCGAGCAGCTCGTCGCCGAGCACAACCCCGACCACCTGATCTGCCGCACCAGCTGGCTGTTCGGCGAGGGCGGCGGCAACTTCGTCGACACGATGCTGCGGCTCGCGGCCGACCGCGACGAGGTCTCCGTCGTGGCCGACCAGCAGGGCTGCCCCACGTGGACCGGGCACCTCGCCCCGGCGATCGTCGCCGCGGCCGCGACCGACGCCCGCGGGATCGCGCACCTGTGCGGCAGCGGGCGGACGACCTGGCACGGCCTCGCGCAGGAGACCTTCGCGCTGGCGGACACCGGCACGACGGCGCTCCCCGTGACGACCGACGCGTTCCCGCGCCCCGCCCCGCGCCCGGCGTGGAGCGTCATGGCCTCGACGCGCCCGGACGTCCCGGCGCTCCCGGCCTGGCAGGACGGCCTGCGCGGCCACCTGCTGGCGGCCAACCGCCTGAAGGCCTGAGGGGCCCGCTCAGCGCTCGTCGCGCTGGGCGAACGGGTTCGGCGTCGTGCCCGGCAGCGTCGCGCCGGTGCGGTCGGTCCGCCCCGGGGTCGTCGGCCGCGCGTCGACCGGCGGGTGGCCATTGGCCGCCCCGTCGTCATCGTCGTCCGCGTGGTCGTCGCGGACCGGCCTCGCGCCCTCGGGGACGTAGCGGCCTCCGTGGTCACCGGTCGCGATCTCGGTGCCCATCGTCGCGATCCGCTCCTGCGACGCGCGCCAGCCGGCGACGGGGACCTCGTGCTCGAGGTGCCAGCCGAGGAACCGCTGCTTCTCCGGTCGCGACCAGAGCTCGATCGTCCACGGGACCGGGAGCAGCAGCCGGATCGCGACGAACAGCGGCAGGAGCAGGAGCAGGAGCAGCAGCTCGGCCAGCAGGATCAGCGTGACGACGATCGCGGGGATCGCGAGGACCAGCAGGAAGATCCCGATGATCGCGCTGATCGGGTCGTCCCCGAGGCCCCCGAAGTCGTCGAACGGCACGTCCGGCACGTCGCGCACGCGGCGCCGCCACGGCAGCCAGCGGCGGCGGACCTTCCAGCGACGGCCGAAGCGGTCGACGACCTTCACGTGCGGGCTCCGGTCATGCGCGGCATCCTAGGGCGCGGATCCGCCGTCGTCGTGGGGGAGCTCCCCGTCGTGGGCGCGCCGCGACGGTCGTGTGGCCACTCGCGCACCGGGTCGGCGCGGCTCGCGTAGGGTTCCCACCCGTATGAAGCTTCTCGTTTGTGGTGGTGCCGGGTTCATCGGTTCGGCGTTCGTGCACCAGCGCGTCGCCGCCGGCGACGAGGTGCGCGTGCTCGACGCCCTCACGTACGCCGGGCGGCGCGAGAACGTCGAGGGCCTCGACGTCGAGTTGCTCGTCGGCCGGATCGAGGATCCCAACGCCGTCCAGCAGGCCACCGCCGGCGTCGACGCGATCGTCAACTTCGCGGCCGAGACGCACGTCGACCGCTCGATCCTCGACGCGCAGGCGTTCGTCCTGACCAACGCGCTGGGCACCCACACCCTGGTCGAGGAGGCCCGCCGCAGAGAGGTCCGCTACCTGCAGGTCTCCACCGACGAGGTCTACGGCTCGATCACGGAGGGCGCGTTCACCGAGCAGCACCCGCTGGAGCCCTCCTCGCCGTACTCGGCGTCGAAGGCCGGCGCCGACCTCACGGTCCTGGCCGCGCACCACACCTACGGGCAGGACGTCGTCATCGCCCGCGGGTCCAACTGCTACGGCCCGCGGCAGTTCCCGGAGAAGCTGATCCCGGTGATGACGCTCAACGCGCTGCACGGCGGGCCGCTGCCGGTCTACGGCAAGGGCGACCAGGTCCGCACCTGGCTGCACGTCGACGACTTCGCGTCCGGCATCCACGCCGCGCTCACGCACGGCGTCGCGGGCCAGGCCTACAACGTGGGCGGCGCGAAGGAGAAGATCAACCTCGACGTCGTCACCTGGATCATCGGCCTGACCGGCGCGTCGACCGACCAGATCCGCCACGTCGAGGACCGCCTCGGCCACGACTTCCGCTACGCGCTGGACTCCTCCAAGCTCGAGGCCCTGGCCGGCTGGAAGCCCCGGATGGACTTCGACGACGGCGGCCTGGAATCGACCGTCCACTGGTACCGCGACCACCCGCAGTGGTGGAAGCCGCTCGTCGACACCGAGGACTACAAGGCCTACTACCGCCGCGTCTACGGACAGGACCACACCTTCCTGGAAGCGTAGGGGCGGGGGCGCGCCGCTCGGCGCGCTCCCACCGGCAGGCAGGCTCCGGCATTGGGGCCCGGCACGCGAGCCGGGCGCGGGGGCGGGCCGACGGCCCGCCGCTACTTCGCCGTGGTGGTCGTCGCCGCGGAGGTCGTGGTGGTCTCGGCCACCGGGGCGGACCGCGCCGGCGCGGGCGTCGGGGCGGTCTTGGCGCCCTTCTTGCCCGTCACGCTGCCGTCGAGCTTCCAGGTGCCCTCGCGCACGAGGGTGAGGGAGTCGAGGCGCTGCTCGTCGTCGTTGAGCTTCAGCCGGACCTCGGCGGTCGCGACGTTGCCGTCGATCTTGATCTCGCGGACGTCCATCTGGGTGGAGTCGGCGTTCTTCAGGGCGGTCGTCGCGGTGGCGACGCACTTCTGGGCGCCGCCGAAGGCCGCGACCAGCTGCTTGGAGAGCAGCGACCGGCAGACCTTCTCGGCGCCCGGGTCGTCGTTCTGCTCGTCGCTGTAGGCGTCGTCGAGATCGCGGATCGCGTCGGCGACCTGCGCGGCCGGACCGGAGAAGTCCTTGTCCTTGACCCCGGCCTGCTGCGCGCAGCCGGTGACCCCGGCGGCGGCGAGGGCACCGGTGACGGTGAGCAGGGCCAGACGAGGGACGATCACGGGAGCGAACGGTACCGTAGGGCCGGTGGACGCGGCCCTGGCCGAACACCAGCGGCAGGTCAGCACGTGTCGCGCCTGCCCCCGGCTCGTCGCGTGGCGCGAGGAGGTCGCGGTGGTCAAGCGCGCGGCGTACCGCGACGAGGAGTACTGGGGCCGCCCCGTCCCGGCCTTCGGCGACCCCGCCGCGCGGGTCCTCCTCGTCGGCCTGGCGCCCGCCGCGCACGGCGCCAACCGCACGGGCCGGATGTTCACCGGGGACCGCTCCGGGGACTTCCTCTTCGCGTCCCTGCACCGCACCGGGTACGCGAACCGGCCGCGCTCGGACCACGCCGGCGACGGCCTGGAGCTCACCGACTGCTGGATCACCGCGGTCGTCCGCTGCGCTCCGCCGCAGAACAAGCCCACGACGGCGGAGCGCGACGCCTGCCTGCCGTGGACGGCCCGCGAGCTCGACCTGCTGCCGAACGTGCGGGTCGTCGTGTGCCTCGGCGCGTTCGGCTGGGACGGCGCGCTGCGGCTGCTCGCCGCGCGCGGGGTGCCGATCCCGCGGCCGCGGCCGCGGTTCGGCCACGGGGCCGAGGTCGACCTCGGCCCCGTGCGCCTGCTCGGCACGTTCCACCCGAGCCAGCAGAACACGTTCACCGGCCGGCTGACCCCGCCGATGCTCGACGCGGTCCTCGCGCGCGCCGCGGAGCTGGCGGCGGGCTGACGCGGCCTTCGCCGGGGCGCGCGGCCACCGGTGAGCCGCACGGGACCAGAGGGCGGCCGGAGCGGGTCGCGGTCCTCCGCCCGGGCCCGCCCCGGCGTTCAGCGGCCGCCCGGGTCCCGCAGGCGCAGCGGTGCGGTCGGCGGGGCGGCGGCCGGCGGGTCCGACCGGCCGGAGCTGCCGGTCCACAGCGGGCGCTGGCCCGCGGTCGGCGGGGCGTCCGGCCGGGGCGGTCCCGCGGGGCGCGGCGGTCCTGCGGCGAAGGGCACCCCCGACGGCGGACCGACCGGCCCGGCGGCGGGGCCGCGCGAGGGGACGGGGAGCGGCCGGCCGAGCGCTCCTCCGGGGGTGCTGAACGACGTCACGGTGACGGTGCGCGTCCACCGGTCGTACGGCGTCCGGCGCAGCGGATCACGGGAGATCGACCACCAGAGGTAGCCGCCCCAGGCGCAGGCGGCCAGCAGCCAGCCGATCCAGCCCAGCGTCTGGCCGGTGGAGAGCCCTGAGTCGTCGTAGTACGAGTAGGACTCCTGGTCGGTCAGGCCGATCAGCAGCAGGAACGGGAGCGCGATCAGGATCCGGACGCCGAAGGGGTAGAGCAGGTCGTGGAGGAACGCCGTTCCGCCCGTCACGGGGCGACCGTCCAGCCGCAGCAGCCGGATCCCGGCCGCGCCGCGACCGACGGTCTGGCCGTTCTTCGGCCCACTGCGCCCCATGGTCAGCATCACGTAGAGCAGCCCGATCAGGCCGACCACGAGCGGCAGGACGAAGATCACGATCACGAGCAGGCCGAGCCCGGCGGCGACCGAGTCGCCGTCGCCGTCGCCGATCCCGCTGAAGATCAGGGCCGTCCCGATGACCATCACGAGGAAGTAGACGATCGTCGCCGGGACGCCGATGATCAGGTTGTCCAGCAGCGTCGCGCCGATGCGCGAGCCCGGCCCGGCGGGGACGGGACGCACGTGGTCCGGTGCCGGGGCGCCCGGGCCCCCGTGGGTGGTGGGGGCGGGGCCGTTCGGTCCCCCGGGGCCGCCGGGGGATCCGGACCCGACGGGGGCCGCCCACCCGGAGGACCCGGCGGGCGGCCCGGTCGGCGCGCCGTGGCGCAGGGTGGGCGGCGACGCCGGAGCGGCGGGCGGGCCGCCGGGACGAGCCGGCGGGGCGGCGCCCCGCAGCGGGATCGACGGTGGCGGGATCGGTCGCGGGGCGGGCGGCGGCGTGGGCTGGGCGGCCGGCGGGGAGACGGCGGTCGGCTCCTCGTCGGCGAAGTCGTCGGCGCCGAGGACGATGCGACGGTCAGACACGGGGACGCTCCCCGGGGACGGACGCGCGGTGGACGGGGCGACCGGGGGCCGGAGGACGGCGGGACCCGGCGGCAGGGCGTGGTCGGTGGGTCATCAGGGCAGCGATCTTGATCGCTCCGGGGCCCGAGGACCATCCGCCGTCTGGCGGAGACGGGCCGGGACGCGGCTCAGCTCGCCGGGCAGCCGGACGCCCGGAGCGGCCACCGCTCGCGGGGCAGCGCCCGCTGCAGCGCCCGCGCCATCCGGCTCAGGACCGGGGTCGCGGACTCCAGGCCGCCCGGCACCAGGGCGGCGACCGCGACGACCACGCCGCGGCGTCCGTGGCGCAGCACGCCGTACTGGACGGCCACGTAGCGGCCGCCGGCTTCGGGCCCCCAGCCGCCCTTGAACGCGACGGGCGCGCCCCAGCGCGGCGACCCGAGACCCCACCGCTGCGCGGGCACGACCTGCCGCATCAGGCCGGTGACGTACGTCGTGTCGGCGCCGGAGAGGACGCAGCCGGCGGCGAGCCCGCCGACGAACCGGACGCCGTCGGTGAGCGCGAGGTCGGTCTGCCCGAAGGTGCTGAACGTCTCGCGGCGCGCGCGGTTGACCGGGATCGACCGGCCCGTGCCGGCGCTCAGCGCGGCCTCGATCCGGTCGGACGCCCCGTCGACGCCGCCGAAGGTGTCCTCCAGCTCGCCGAAGAGCGCGAGCGCCGCGTCGTTGTCCGACGCGGTCAGCGCCGACCGCGCGGAGGACCGCTCCGCGGCCGTGGGCGTCGAGCCGCCCGGCAGCTCGCCGTCCCTGCGGGCCCGCAGCACGGCGGACAGGACGCCGAGCTTCATCGTGCTCCAGGCGTGGGTCGATCGCAGGTCCCCGGCGCGCGCCACGCTACCCGGCCCGAGGGTGCCGACGGCGGCGCCCGTCCCGGCGCCGCCCGCGTCCGCGGCGGCCGCGGCGGCGCGCCGCAGGAGCGTCCGCGTCCGGCGGCGCTCGGCGCGGATCGCGGCCCGGGGGTCGGGGGCCGGGTCGGCGGCGGTCGTCGTGGTCGCGGCGGCCTCGGCCGTGGTCGTCACGGGCTCCTGGCGCGCGGTCGTCGTGGCGGGGACGCCGGCGGCCGCCGGCGCGGGGTCGTCGGAGTCCGTCGCGCTGCGCAGCAGGGCGCCCGCGCCGACGGCGACGGCGATCAGGAGGAGGGCCGCCAGGGCGAGCGCCACCCGCGGGACCGGTGGGCGGCGCGGACCGGGACGCATCGGCGGCACCCTAGCGGGCGCTCGCGGCGCGGCGGGCGGGTCGGCTGATCATCGGACGGCCCGCAGGTAGCGCCCGATGCCGGTGGCGATCGCCCGCCCGGCCCGGCGGCGCCACGCGCTGTCGGCCATCAGCGCCGCGTCGGTCGCGTTGCGCATGTTGCCGGTCTCGATCATCACGCCGGGGACGGTCAGCAGGTTGAGCCCGCCGAGGTCGGTCCGGACGTCCAGGCCCGCGCTGCCGAGGTACGTCGAGTACGGCATCCCGGCGCCCGACCGGTACGCCCCGCGGACCGCGCGCCCGAGGCGGGCGGACGTGGCGACGATGCGGCTGTGGCCCGCGACCTGGGGGACGGCGCCGGGCAGGATCACGTGGAAGCCGCGGCCGCCCGGAGGACCGCCGTCGCCGTGGATCGAGACGGCGGCGTCGGCGTTCGCGGCGTTCGCGATCCGGGCGCGCCGGTCGACGCACGGGCCGACCCCGTCGTCGCCGCGACGCGTCAGGACGACGTGCGCGCCGCGGGCGACCAGGGCGCGGCGGACGTGCTGGGCGAGCAGCCAGTTCAGGCGCGACTCGGCGAGTCCGCCGTTGCTCTCGGTGCCGGTGGTGTTGCAGGCCTTGCGGCCGTTCCCGGCGTCGACGAGCCGGTTGATCTCGGTCGGGTGGCTGCCATTGGCGCCGTTGTGGCCGGGGTCGATGACGACGGTGCGGCCGGCGAGGTCGCCGGCGGTGGTAGTCGCCCCGGTCCCGCCCGTCGCTCGCGTCGACGTCGCCGGCGTGGCGGATCCCGCCCGCGGGGCCTCCTCCCGGGGGCTCGCGGCCGCCGTCCCGCCGGACGTGGCGGCCGGCACGGCGGCCCGGGCGGGGTCGTCGTCGCCGGAGGAGAGCGCCAGCACCGCGCCGGCACCGACGCCCAGGACCGCGACGACGAGCAGGACGAGGGCGAGCGATCCCACGCGGCCGCTCACCGGGGTCCTCCGGCGCCGGGACGCTCCAGGGACTCGAGGTCACCACGCATGCGACGCCATTCAAGCACCCGCGCAGAGCATCCACGACCGGCCGATGGGCGTCTCCGCCGATCGGCGGATCCTGTTCCGTCCGATCCCCGTGCCCATCGGGCCGCGGCGCCGGCGGCCCTGATCGCCGTTCGCCACGAGGGATCCGATCTGCTGAGATGCCGGGCGTGTCGACCCGCACCGCTGGTCGCCGACCCGCGGCGGTGGGTCCGCGACCCATCGCACCAGGTCCCGGCGCGACGCCGTCAAACGTCCCAGGAGTCCCAGCGCCATGAACGCGACCACCGGCTCGGCCGTCGGGGCCTCGTGCCCGTACTGCCACTTCCCGATCAAGCCCGGGGTCGAGGTCACCACGTGCGACGCGTGTCACGCCGCGCACCACGTCGAGTGCTGGACGGAGAACGGCGGCTGCGCGGTCACGGGCTGCCCGCAGCAGGCCGGCGTCACGGCCGACGCGCCGACGCAGCCGCTCCCCCAGGGTGCCGCCGCGTACGCCGCTGCCGCCGCGCCGACGGGCGCCCCCGCCTGGGCCTCGGCGCCGCCGCCCGCGCCCGCCGGCGCCGGGCGACGGAACGGCCCGCACTGGGGCGTCATCGTGGCGCTGGTCGCGCTCGTCCTCGTCCTGGCGGTGGCGGCGGGCTACTTCGCGCTCGCGCCGGGCGACGACGATTCCGGCAAGCAGGCCTCGGCGACCGTCGCCGGCACGACGTCGACGGCCGGCTCGGATCCGTCGACCGCGCCGTCGTCGTCCCCGTCGGGCGACGCCGCGGCGGGGACGACGGACACCGGGCCGACCGCGACGGACGATTCCCGGGCCGCGGAGAAGCAGCGGGTCGCCGACGAGCTCGTCGAGATCATGGCCGACTCCGCGGAGGGCCGGAGCGCGAACATCCGTGCCGGCCGGACGGGGAACTTCGGGCCCGCGCTGACCAAGCGCACCGCGGTGCTTCGGCGGCTCCAGGGCCTGCACGGCGCCGACGCTGCGCAGGAGTCCGCGATTCGGACGTTCGAGTACGCGATCTCGGAGTCGCGCAAGTCGGTCATCCGCCGGCGGGACGACCCGTCGGTGCGCACCGTCCGCACGTCCAACGACGAGCACGCGACGGAGAACAAGCAGCTCTTCTGCCAGAAGTGGAAGAGCTCGGGGATGGCGGACCTGACCGGCGCAGCCTGCAACCCGGACGCGATCTGAG